>JAKLFN010000084.1 GCA_022711195.1 Bacteroidota bacterium | reverse complement strand
ATCTTCTCGACACATCTCCCGACCATGTAAAGATGGTAAGATTCCGCAATCCGGTCATTTCGAATACATATTTCGAAGTAGTCAGGAATCTCCGGTGGAAAGGATTTTCTGCCGCGAACCTCAGGTTGTTGTTCAATGTGGAACAGGGAGCTGAAGGGCTGCAGGAGGCCCTAGACAAGCTTTGCCTCGATGCCGAAAGGGCTGTTGATGAAGGAAAAAATTACATCATATTGTCCGACAGGGGTATCAGCAGGGAGATAGCACCGATACCTTCACTTCTCGCAGTCTCAGCCGTTCATCATCACCTTATCGCAAAACGCAAAAGGATGCAGATCGACATTGTTGTTGAAAGCGCCGAACCACGTGAGGTCATGCATTTTGCATTGCTGTTCGGATATGGAGCGAGCATAATAAATCCATACATGAGCTTTGCAGTTATCGATAAACTGGTGAAAGACAAGGCTATACAGCTCGATTACCATACTGCGGAAGCCAATTATATCAATTCGATAAACAAGGGGATACTCAAGATAATGTCGAAAATGGGGATAAGTACCCTGAGGAGCTACCGGTCGTCGCAGATTTTCGAAGCTGTTGGTATTCATTCCTCAATAATAAATAAGTACTTCGCAGGGACCATATCAAGGATCGGCGGTATTGGAATGCCTGAGATTGCTGAAGAAGTTCTTATCCCACACAGGAAGGCATTCATTGCGGAACAGCAACCTGAAATATTGACTGAAGGTGTCTATTCATACAGGAAACACGGTGAACATCATGCGTGGAATCCGGAAACTATTTCTCTGCTTCAGTGGAGCACAAGAACCAATGACCGTGAGAAATTCAGGGAATTTTGTCGCCTGGTAAATAAGGATTCAGCAAGCCCTGGTTTTATAAGAGGCCTGCTGAAAATCCGCAAGAATCCTATTCCTACTGAAGAGGTAGAGCCTGCGGAAGAGATCATGAAAAGATTTGTTACCGGAGCGATGTCGTATGGATCCATCAGCCGTGAGGCACATGAAACACTGGCAATAGCAATGAACAAGATCGGGGGAAGAAGTAATACCGGTGAAGGCGGTGAAGATCCAGAAAGGTTCAGGGTAAGGGAAGACGGCCTCAGCACGCGAAGTGCAATCAAGCAGGTCGCCAGCGGCCGGTTCGGTGTAACCGCTGAGTATCTTGTAAATGCCGATGAGATACAGATAAAGATCGCACAGGGTGCAAAACCCGGCGAGGGAGGACAATTACCCGGACATAAAGTTGATAAAATAATAGCACGGACAAGATACTCTATACCAGGTATAACTCTGATCTCTCCTCCTCCTCATCATGATATATATTCCATCGAAGACCTTTCACAGCTGATATTTGACCTTAAAAATGTCAATCCTTCGGCCAGGATAAGTGTTAAGCTTGTTTCTGAAAGCGGTGTCGGAACTATTGCTGCCGGCGTAACAAAAGCAGGCGCCGACCTTATCACAATAAGCGGTTATGAAGGAGGTACGGGAGCAAGCCCGGCCTCATCGGTAAAGCATGCAGGACTGCCAGTTGAACTGGGCCTGGCGGAGACGCAGCAAACACTCGTTATGAACAATCTGAGACGCAGGGTTATGCTGCAGGCCGACGGGCAGCTAAAAACAGGATGGGATATAGTTATGATGGCACTTCTGGGAGCCGAGGAATATGGATTCTCGACAGCTGCTCTTGTCGTTATGGGATGTGTTATGATGCGCAAATGTCATTTAAACACTTGTCCGGTTGGAGTGGCAACACAAAATCCTGAGCTACGGAAACATTTCCTGGGCCGTTCGGAACACCTTGTAAATTACTTCCGTTTCCTGGCAGAAGACGTACGCGAACAACTGGCTTCAATGGGTTTTAGAAGCCTTAATGAGATTATCGGCCGCTTTGACCTTCTCGAACGTAATTCAGATGCCGATCACTGGAAAACAAAAAATATTGACCTCTCCTCTTTTCTCAATCTGCCTGCAGATTATATGATACATCCTCTTCATTGTATCGAGAAACAGGAAGAAAAACCTGGCAAAGTTCTCGACCTCGGCGTGATTCAAGAGGCAGAAACAGCCATCCGCGATAAACAACCGGTAGAGATAAGCCGCCAGATCAGGAATACTGACCGCACTACAGGAGCCTTGATGTCAGGGAAGATTGCCACCATTTATGGCTCTGCCGGATTACCTGACGGAACAATAAAATGCCGTTTCACGGGTTCTGCAGGACAAAGTTTCGGGGCGTTTCTTGTACCTGGTATTGAACTGCGACTTGAGGGTGATGCAAATGATTACCTTGGCAAAGGTCTCTCGGGAGGCAGGATAATTGTTCTGCCGCCTCCGGGTTCCTCTTTCGAATCCGATAAAAACATAATTATCGGCAATACTGTGCTATATGGTGCAACAAGCGGTGAGATATTTATCTCGGGAATAGCAGGAGAGCGCTTTGGCGTTCGTAACAGCGGAGCCACGGCGGTTGTTGAAGGAGTCGGAAACCATTGCTGTGAATATATGACCGGAGGGAAAATTGTTGTACTGGGAGGAACAGGAAGCAATTTTGCTGCAGGAATGAGCGGAGGAACAGCGTATGTCCTTAACGAAACAGGCAACTTCGACTATTACTGCAATATGGGGATGGTGGAGCTCTCTCTTGTTGAAGACATCAGCGATATAAGAGAACTGACAGGATTAATTTCACGTCACTATTCGTTGACAGGAAGCCGGAAAGCAAAGATGATACTGGATGATATAGACCATTATCTGCAGTTATTCATTAAAGTAATACCATACGATTATAAAAAGGTGCTACAGGAACAGAAGCTCGAAGAGTTGAAAAGGAAAATTGCCGGTGTTGAAATGGATGTTGAATTCGGCACGGGAAACTGAAATGAGGTTAAATTAATTACACAATTTATTTATGGCTGATCCGACAGGTTTTTTAAAAATAAAGAGAAAGGAAGCTGGTAACAGGCCCTTAAATGAAAGGATATGTGATTTCAGTGAGGTCGAGCAGGTTCTTAACAGTGAAGACAGGATGCTCCAGGCATCACGATGTATGGACTGCGGGATACCATTCTGTCACTGGAGTTGTCCGGTTGATAATCTGATCCCTGAGTGGAACGACCTGCTCTGGAAGGGAGAGTGGAGAGCCGCCTATGAAAGGCTTAACGCTACAAATAATTTTCCTGAATTCACAGGAAGGATATGTCCTGCAGGCTGTGAACATGCATGTGTGCTGAACCTCAACATGGAACCGGTCACCATTCGTGAGAACGAAGTGGCAATTACCGAAAAAGCTTTTACCGAAGGTTATATAAAACCTTTACCCCCAAAATACAGGACCGGAAAGACAGTTGCTGTAATAGGCAGCGGACCCGCGGGTATGGCAGCGGCTGATCTTCTGAATAAGTCAGGGCACAGTGTTACACTTTTTGAGAAAGATGAGAAAGCGGGTGGGTTGCTTCGTTTTGGTATTCCTGATTTTAAGCTTAGCAAGGCTGTTGTAGAAAGAAGGCTGAGCCTTATGGTAAGTGAGGGAATAATGATACGGACATCTGCAAATATAGGTAAAGAGATACCAGTCAGGGAAATCATTGATTCATTCGATGCCGTTTGCATAACCATCGGCTCGGGTCATCCCAGGAAGCTTAATGTTCCCGGCAGTGAGAGCGAGGGTATCCATTATGCCATGGACTACCTGGCGGAGCAGAACAGGGTGAATTCAGGACTCATTCCCCTGTCGGAACAGCGGATAACTGCTGAAGGAAAGGAAGTGCTTGTCATAGGAGGTGGCGATACAGGTTCTGATTGTGTGGGTACTGCCATACGTCAGAAGGCGAAGAGTGTGACCCAGGTTGAAATAATGCCTGAACCGCCTCTTTCGAGGTTACCTTCAAATCCATGGCCATATTATGCAAAAGTGCTTAAACGATCCACCTCACATGAAGAAGGCTGTGAGAGGCTTTGGAACATCTCCACTGTCAGGTTTGTTGCTGATGGCAGAGTGGTAAGGGGTGCAGAAATTGAACTGGTTACATGGGCGCTTGCCGATGGAAAGTATGTCATGAACCCTGTCCAGGGCAGCCGCCGTGTTATAGAAGCGGATCTTATTTTGCTGGCCCTGGGTTTTGAACATCCTGTTCTTGATGGCCTTCTGACAGAGCTGGGCCTTGACCTCGACGGCAGGAAGAATGTTAAAGTCAACGAACAAATGGTAACAAATCATCCAAAGGTTTTTGCTGCCGGCGACACAGTCACGGGGGCAAGCCTGGTTGTAAATGCGATCGCCTCCGGACGAAAAGTCGCGAAGGCAATCGATTTATTTCTGAATACACATTGATATTTCTCTCGCAGATTACGCAGATAAACGCAGATACTAAAAATATTTCTGCGAAAATCTGCGAGATCTGCGGGAAACCTCTTACCTGTCAGAAATTGTTCTCATGCTCCTGGCTGTTTCGATCAACCTTACAAGTTCCGACCTATAACCATCTTCGTCTTCACCTTTTGCTGATTGAGCGAGCCGGACAGCGCTCTCAAGAGTCGAGTTTCCTTTGTATTCCGATTCTCTCAGGATCATTCCGAATTCAACAACAGCGGCGGCAAAGCGAAGGTTGCCTGAGACTTCATCTACAGAAACAGGATTCGACCTTACAGGTTTCTCAAAGAGCCTGCTGGTATTTCCATCAGGCTGCTTGTAACGAACCTTAATTGTAAGAAGCTCGTCAGAGAAATTCTCTTCCTCTGTTTTTCTGGTTGTCTGGTATTTAAGCGGATCAACAGATGGCACCTTTCCTCCTGAGCCTGAGGGAACAATCTCGTAGAGTGCAGTTACCATGTGACCGGATCCCATCTCTCCTGCATCTTTTGTGTCATCATTGAAATCTTCATCATTGAGCAGCCTGTTCTCATAACCGATTAGCCTGTACGAATCGACCTTTGAAGGATTGAATTCCAGCTGGAATTTGACATCTTTGGCAATAGTAAATAAAGTACCACCGAACTCGCGAACAAGTACTCTGCGAGCTTCCTGCAGATTATCGATATATGAATAGTTGCCATTCCCTTTATCGGCAATTATCTCCATTTTATCATCCTTGTAGTTGCCCATCCCAAAACCGAGAACAGTTATAAAAATGCCCAGCTGACGCTGTTCTTCAACAAGTCTTTCCATCCCTCCATTGCTTGATTCCCCAACGTTAAAGTCTCCGTCAGTGGCCAGGATGATCCTGTTATTTCCTCCTTTGATAAAATTTTTCTCAGCTTCTTTATATGCCAGCCTTAATCCGGCACCGCCAGCTGTCGATCCGCCTGCCTCAAGGTTGTCGATGGCTCTCATGATAATCTCCTTCCTGTTGCCTGGTGTCGATTCAAGTACCAGTCCAGCTGCACCTGCATAAACTACTATCGCAACATGATCCTGTGGTCTCAGCTCATTGACAAGTAGTCCGAAAGCCGATTTCAGCAATGGAAGCTTGTTCGGTGAATTCATCGATCCCGACACATCGATCAGAAATACAAGGTTTGAATGCGGAAGAGAAGATTTATCAATATTTTTACCCCGCAGGCCTACCTGTAGAAGAAGGTGCTTTGTATCCCAGGGGCAGGTTGCCAGCTCTGTATAAACCGAGAAAGGATGTTCTCCATGCGGTTCAGGATAATCATACCTGAAGTAGTTGATCATCTCCTCTATCCTTACAGCATCGGCCGGAGGAAGAGTCCCGTTGTTTATGAACCTGCGTATGTTGGAATAGGAGGCATTATCAACGTCGATCGAGAAAGTGGATAAAGGACTGTTTCGCACATTCTTGTAGCCATTCTCATTTACAGAAGCATAACCCTCTGTATTGAAATTGTTGTTATACTTCTGAAAACTTGCCCTCGACTCATAAGCTATTCCTGTAACTGAAGGAGCAGCCTTTGCTGCGTAATCACGCTTTACACCATAACCTGTCACGATAAGTTCATCCATAGCCACTATTTCGGGCTTCATTGTTACATTGATTATGGAGCGGTCTCCAATTTTCTGTTCTACTGTTACATACCCGATGAATGAAAACACAAGGGTTTTGTCATCCTGACCAATAGTGATTTTATAATTACCCCTGAGGTCAGTTATAGTTCCTGTGGGCGCGCCTTTCAACTGAACCGTCACACCTGAAAGCGGCACACCCTGCTCGTCAGTCACCCTGCCGGTAAGTGTTCTTCCTTCTATAAAGGAGATCGCAATAGCAGCAAGGATCAGTATTACGTAAACTTTAAAACTGTTTTTCATGTCTTTAATTTTTTTTGGTTAAACTTTTCTAACATGATGCACAGGTTTTCCAAATTCCATAAATCATTAGAGACTTTTTTTATTTTGAATTATCTTTAATGATAATTATGAAGGGAAGATCGGTCGAAGAACTGACAGATGAATTTAGTGCTACCGGTGATCTTGAAATCCTCGGGGAACTCTATTCAGGATATATGCACCTGGTATATGGTGTGTGCCTGAAATATCTGAAAGACCGTGACGAATCGCAGGATGCAGTTATTCAGATATTTGAAAAATTAATTACGGAGATCCCAAAGCAGAAGATTGAGAATTTCAGGGGCTGGCTTCACGTTGTCACAAAGAATTATTGCCTGATGCAGCTGAGAGCCGGTCGCACCAATACCGAAAAATTTAAAGATTGGGCTATTGATCCGGGAAATTTTATGGAATCTGAATACGAATTGCATCCTATTGACAAAGACGAACCGGATATGGACAAAGCACTGGAAGATTGTATTGAAAGGTTGAAGGATGAACAGAAAAAGTGCATTCTCCTTTTTTACTATGAGAACAGGTGCTACAGTGAAATTGCACGATCCCTGGATATTGATGAAAAGAAGGTCAAAAGCCATCTTCAGAACGGGAAGAGAAATCTGAAACTATGTCTTGAAGCAGGAAAATGAAAGAAAGAGAAAAACAAGGAAATATTAGCCGCTCAGATTTTCTAAGGTACAGAAAAGGAGAAATGAGCGAGAGGGAGAAGAATTCCTTCGAGAGAGAACTTCAGAAAGATCCTTTTGCTGCTGAGGCTGAAGAAGGCTTTTCGGAATTCCCTGCTGCAAGTTCTGAGAAGGATCTTTCGCACCTGGATAGACTGATAAAAAGCAGATCGGGAAAAAGAAAAAGTTTTGTCTTTTACCGCATAGCAGCATCGGCAGCTGTTCTAATGATCATATCAACAATATTCCTGGTAACAAGGAATAATTATGAAAGCATAAAAGAAAAAGAGACGATAATCGCCGTGCCGGCAACAATGGATATTAAGGAGGCTGAACCGATCAGGGGAGAGATAACAGGAGATGAAGAAAAGATTATCGCTGAAAACAGGCAGGTCTTGTCCCGGCCCGGGCAGCGGATCGCTGACGCTATAAACCGTGAAGCTATAAGCACACAGGCAGTTAAGGCAGAAGATACCGGGGAAAAGAATATCGTGCCACAAACTGACGACCATATAATTGTCGATGAAAATAAACAAGAAGATGTAAATGCTGAGAAGCAATATCCTGCTGCTGCACAGGCCGTTACTGCCGTGTACGGCATCAGGAAGAAGTCTGTTCCTGACACGGAAGAGGTTAGCCTCGATGAGGTTGTTGTAACTGGCTATGGTGTGGAGAGACAGGAAGCTGACGGCTTCACTCCTCCCCTTCCGGTTGAGGGAAAAAAGAGTTACAATGATTATATTGCCGGCAATATAATAGTCCCTGAAAATCTGAAAGAGGGTGAAAGGGCTGTGGTTATCGTCAGCTTCATTGTGAAAGCCTCAGGCGTATTAGACAGCCTGAAGGTTGTAAGGAGCCCCGGCGATGAATTCTCTGCAGAAGCAGAAAGGCTCGTACGGGAAGGCCCGGCATGGATGCCCGGTAGAACAGACGGCGTACCACATGATGATGAAGTAAGATTGAGAATAGTATTTAAAAAATAAGTGCCAGTTAAGAAACAGATGGGTAGGAGATACATAATTATAATTCTGTTCCTGATCATCCTTGTTGCCGGAGAAAAAACCTGTTTCTCACTACCGGCCGATACCACATCGTTCAGGCTGACAACAAGGTACAGCTACTATACATATGAGAAGAAAGGAGAACTGCTTCTTTTCATCCCTCAGGAACTAATTCATAATAAACTGTCTGTCAGGATTATAATCAACAAAGACACAACTGGCTTACTGGCTGTCATTCCCCTCAGGAATCCTTTAAGGATCCCGTTTGATCTAACGTTACCTCCTTCAGATTATCATATTAAAGCAAATATTACTGCAGGAGGCAAGAAAACAGATTATACGGCAAAGACTACGCTGAAGATACTCACTTACAAATCGAATGAGGTAAAAATAGATCGCTTTACAGGAGGTTTGATTGTAAACAAAAGAGATTTTTTCCCTTTTGGATTTTATACATATACACCCGTACATCCAACTCTTCCCGAGGAGGAGGCTGTAAAGGGTTTCAATATGATCTCGCCATACCAGAAGATCCTTCCATCGTCATTCTCAGGCAGGAAAGAATATATGGATCGTTGTGCGCAGCTGGGAATGAAAGTTCATTATAATCTCCTTTCAGTTTCAGGAGGAGGAGGCGTCTCTTCAAAAATTGAAGGGATGGGCGATGACGAAAAGAGGGAGCTTCTTGTCAGAGAGATTCAAGCATTTAAGGACCACCCTGCACTCCTTGCCTGGTATATTGCCGATGAGCCCAATGGATATAAATTTGAGCCCGATTCTCTGTTAACCATCTACAGGCTGATTAAGGAACTTGATCCATGGCATCCTGTTACAGTAGTT
>JAKLFN010000083.1 GCA_022711195.1 Bacteroidota bacterium | reverse complement strand
TGCCTGTCCTGCCATCTCCCGGTACCTTTCTATTGCCTGTCCGGTCCTGGCATTCTCTGTCCTTGAGAAATACTCAGTGAGACTGAGCTCAATGCGTGATTTTGTTACAGAGATATTGGAGTTTATGCTGAAGCTGCTCAGCCGCTTTGTTATACCCCCAAGGTTTTGCCTGAATTCCAGCTCCGCGCCCAGCACCTGTCCGTTGCCAACATTCCTCGGCTGGAAGGTCCCGGTCTGGGTGGCATATTGTACAATCTCTATCGGCTTTATGAAATACTTGTAGAAGCCGCTTACCGATATCATCTGCCCCTCTTTCTGGAATATTTCCCAGCGGAGGTCAATATTATGTATATCAGAACTTTCCAGGTTCCCGTCCCAGTATTCCTTTCCTGCTACATCATCAGCATCCCTGAACATGCCTCCTATAAATGTTCTCCCGCTGATCGGATCAGCTATCTCTGCAAATGAAAGTTCCTTGAACGACGGACGTGCTATCGTTTTTGCATAGGAGAACCTTAGATTCTGATTTGGAGTAAGATTGTAAACCAGGTTTAAAGCAGGAAAAATCCCAAGGTCGTCAACTACTTTTTCGTTATCAAGGACGATTGTTCCCAACTGATTCCGGCCGGTATATCTCTGTGAATAATTTTCTAACCTCACCCCTGCAATTACACGTAGTCCTTTAAGAAGAGTAAGTTCTGTCGATATATATCCGGCGCCATTCTGTGAGCTTGAATTGAACTGGTTGGGATTCGACGGTATAAATCCGGGTTCATAAGTTGTTCCGCTGGTAAATGAAATGCCATTCAGGGGCCATAAATTTTCTGTTCTGAACAGTTCATCAGGATCACCGGTAAGAGGAACATTCCTTACATTAAGCATATATTTACGGATTATAAAATCCCTTTCCTTATATCCGTACGAGCCTCCGAAATTCAAAGTTGCCATCTTCCCTCTGAACATATACTGCCTCGAAAGATGTACAATACCCATAAGGTTTATTTCTGAAAGATTCCGCCAAATTCTTTCCGGAAAACCTGACTCTGTGTTGATTCTGAAATCGGAGTTGTCAGTTACATATCGTACGAAACGGGTATCCGGATCGTTTATTACCGATAGCGTCGGTGACAGTTTCCACACTATATCCCATCTGGAATCTCTGAGAGAGTGCTTACCGTCAATCAGTACGTTTGTAAGAGAGCGCTGGCTGTATTCAAGGTTGTGCTGGATCCCCGAGAAATTGCTTCCCTGGTCTGATCCCACATAATCAAAAACACCTGCTTTCGATTCGCCGTTCTGCAGGTGAATGATATTAACCCGGTATTTCGATTTTTTTGTCTTGACTGCAATTCCCCCGAGACCGCTCATCAGGACACCGTATACGCCAAAGTTTCCTTTCTGAAACTCCCTTACCTCAAGCTCCGTAACATCCGGATCACTTGACAAACCGTACCTTCCGTATTCTGCATTTTCATAAAATTCTATGTTTGTTTTATATGTGAAGCCGAAGTTATATCCGATAGTCACTTTCTTTACAGGGATCTGATTTCCGAATGAAACGCCGAAATTGTAATCCAGGAAGCTCGTCTTTTTTGTGGCAGCCATCGTAGGATTAAAGTTTTCAAGTATCTCCCTGTATCTCTTTCCCTGGCTGCCTCCGGGATTGTTTAATACATTGGCAAACAAGGGAATATCTGTTGTTGCAGGGATTGCCCTGGTGCCATCATCAAAGCCGAGGAAATCAGTGCTGCCTCCTTTGTATGTGAGATAGTCGCCTTTAAAGTGATAATCAGGATTAAAGCTCGATCCTGCAAAAATATTTCCCTTCTTCTCATCAGGGAAGTCTTTTACCGCAATATCGATGACTCCACCTGTAAAATCAGCAGGAAGCTCTGCTGAGAAAGATTTATGTACAATGATATTGTCGATGATACTTGTCGGGAAAATATCCATCTGCATTGTATTCCTGTCCGGATCCAATCCCGGTATATCGACACCGTTCAGGATTGTCTTGGTATACCTGTCACCCAGCCCGCGGACAAACACATATTTTCCCCCTTCCACGGATATCCCCGGTACTCTCTTTATTGATGATGCGGCATCGGAATCTCCCATTTTCCTGAAATTTGCTGACGAGATGCCATCCATCAGGTTTGGCGATTTCATCTTTATCGACATTACTGATCCTTCAGTGTTCCTGGTCATGCTTGCCGATACTGTAACTTCCGAAAGGCCTATCGAAGATGATTTCAGAATGATGTTCCCGAGCAGTGTCACTGAACCTGCATTAACTTTCACATTTGATATTGTCACTGTCTCATATGAGACAAATGAAAGCCGCAGGTTGTATGTTCCCGGGCTCAGGGAAAGGTTAAACTTGCCGTCGAGGTCAGTGGTTATGCCCCTGGTTGTTCCTTCGACCGCAACTGTGACGCTTATCATCGGTTCGCCGGTGGCCTCATCAAATACTGATCCGCGGATCGTCCCGTTCTGTGCATGTAAAACCGGGCCCGCAAGAAAAAAAATTAAGATTGCTGATAATTTTTTTAAAGAACGCATAATTGACTTTTTTGACTTTATTAAACTTAATAACCGCAGGAGGTGACACTCCTGCGGTGTAGTGAATTTTAAGGATCAGAAACCCTGCAATGATCCTGAAACAGATGTCCATGACCAGCCTGAGAAATTGGTTACATTGGCTCCGACTGTTCTGGCTCCTGCATTAACTGAGGTTGTATATGCATCACTTCCGTCTTTAAAGAAGGTCTGCAGTGTTGCCCCTGATGGAATAGTTGCCTGGAAGCTTGAGAATGTACAGTTGTAGTATGTCGGCACTGCATCGAAATCCTGTCCTGTCGCCATTCCGAAGAAGTAGATGTTATTCATATCGACAAATGAATCTGAAGCTGTATTAGAATCATCAAGGTCAGCTATACCCTGTGCGCTGCCGGCATATATAGTACCATTTTTTATGGTATGCTTCGCTGCCAGAGTACCTTCAGGTCCGTCAAGCTCAAGACACTCGTCACCAGGGTTGATAACTATGAAGTTGTCAAGTGTTCCTGCCCACGACTGGTCAGTATCTATTGCATCATCGCCTGTGTTCCATATTATTACATTTTTAACATTTACTGTTCCTCCAAACCATTCAATGCCATCATCCTGGTTCGAAACAACTTCAATATATTCAATAACAGTTCCAGAACCGACACCGCCGAGCGTCAGACCGTTTATCTCATTTCCTTCACCGATATTGGCTCCGCCGTGACGGATGGAAACATATTTTATTATTCCTGAATTATCGGCAGGATCTGTTCCACCATAAAGGCCGTTCAGGTCCGAAGTCGGGATCCCCTCAATCTGCATTGCTTCTGCCTCAGCAGATATGGGAGCTTTTCCCAGTATTATCAGACCTCCCCAAAGTCCGTTAAGAGTGGGCTCGAGATTTGGACTCTCTGTATTGCCAGGCAATATCTGGTCCGAAACGGATGTGAATATGATTGGCGATGACGAAGTTCCTTCAGCATTCAGTTTGCCGCCACGGGCTATCATAAGTGCTGTCGCGTTCGATTCAGAACCTGCGCGGCCTTTGACAACAACACCTGGCTGAATGGTGAGAGTTACACCTGAAAGAACAGTTATTCTTCCTTCAAGGATATATATTTTACCTGTTTGCCATGTCGTATTCGACGATATGTTCTCGGTAACTGAAATGGTTGGAACATTTGAAATGTTAATTACGGCAACTGCCTCTTCGGCCATCCCTTCATTGTCGGTCAGGGTCAGGGTAACTGATCCTGCACCTGCATCGCTTCCGGCTGTAAAGGTTACAATAATACTTCCCGAAAGAGAACCGGCACTGCCATCTGTTTTAATAACTGCACTCCCTCCGGCAGCGCTGAGAACCGATGATTTATATCCTGCCTCTGTAATATAATCAAAGGTGAGATCAACAGACCTGGTAATTTCCACCGTAGTCAGCTCAGGAGCAGTTATCTCCGGAAGTGCAAATTCCTCTTTACAGCCCCCAATGACGGCTGCTGCCAGGAAGAAAATAGTAATCAGCTTTTTTTTCATGTTTTATCGTTTTAGTTTAAGATAGTTTCCTTTTCATTTTTATCTGTGGCAAAAGTATGGCCAGATAATTTCAGAGCAGTTAAGCAATTATTAAGGTTTTGTTACATTAAGGTTACACCTTGAAACTGCTCCTGCAGGAAAGGCAGGTACCATTAATCCAATCATTTTACTAACTTTCGGCCACATCAGTCACCGACAATGAAAGGAAGCTTCATATTATCGTTTATGATATACCTGCTGACCACAGGTGTCACCTTTGCACAGTCCTGGTTACAGCCTAACTACGGACTTAAGAGCCATGAGACTCTCTTCATTAGGAAGATTGAAGCTACAGAAGGCTCTGCAATCTTTTATCTGACTGTTGAGAATCGCAGGAACGGTGGTACATTCTGTGCCGACAAAAACATTTTTATGGTGTACCCCGATGGTACACGAATAAAACTCTTATCGGCACAGGGAATACCTGTCTGTCCTGATGCTTACAAATTCAGCTCAGTGGGAGAGAAGCTCGATTTTACACTTGTGTTCCCTCCATTGGCAAAAGGTGTTGAATGGATCGATCTCATCGAGGAGTGCTCCGATAACTGCTTCCACTTTTATGGTATAATGCTGAATAATGAGCTGAACAGAAATATCAATGATGCTTTTGAACTTGCCGAGAATGATGATCCGGTAAAAGCAATGGTCAGTTTCATCGACATACTCGAGGAAATTGATTCAAAAAATATGGGTATCGAAGGACTTATTTATGTAAATATCATTACCCTTGCACGCCAGTCAGGTACTGTCGGTTCATCGATCGACTGGTATAAAAAGCTGAAAAACTCAGGCACCCCGCGATTGCAGGAGTATATTAAATTCCTTAATGACAAAGGAATAAAATACTGATTCCGCATTACCTCCGGATCGATTCAACTATACCTGAGTTACTCAGGGTTAAACTTTTTTTTACCACGGAGTGCCACTGAGTTTTTCACGGAGTTGCACTGTGCAAACCGTGAACTGCTCCGTGTAACCCCGTGTTACTCCGTGGTTTATGGAAGGAATGCTTTTTATTTATAGGATCCGGTAAGGATTTTAAGTTCTGAAAGCGCAATCCTGTAATTAAGCTGTGCGGCAAACAGGTCAGCCTCTGCTTTTGCCATGGCAGCTTTCGCAGCCAGCAGGTCAGACTCCATGTTCAATCCCGATTTTCGCCTGTCCGACACGATCTTCAGGTCGGCTTTCCTGTACTCAACTGCTTTCACAGCAACTTTAATAAGCCCGCCTGACTGAATCAACCGGCGATAAGCTTTAGCAATATCCCTGTTGACCTGTTCCTTTGTATTGAGGAGGTTCTCTTCTGCCTGCTGCTTCAGGTACATCCTCTGTCTCTGGATCATCCTGTTGGCAAAGGCATCGTTGAGGTTCCATTTCAGCGATGCACCTATATAAGCATTGTTCTTAGGGTAGATATCGGTACCCTCCTGGTATGTATAGCCTCCGAGTATTCCCACGTCGGGCAGATAGCTATACCGGCTCGCCCTTATCGAATAGTCAGCCCTTGTCTTATTGAGCATCGCAATCCTGAGGTCATTATTTCCTTCCGATGCCCTGCTCAGCGAGGTATCGATGGCAGCGAGGCTCTCCTGAAAGTCTTCATATGCCACGGGTTCGGGAAGAGGCCGTTCACCGGGATTAAGACCGGTAAGCTGTACCAGGTCAGATACATAATCATCATATTGCATTCTTAGTCTGAGCAGGTTCTGCTCCTCATCAGCTGCGGCTGCTGAAAGTCCTATAGTACCCGATTCTGTTATCTTCCCCGCAGCAAGTGCACTCTC
The DNA here is from genome assembly GCA_022711195.1 of Bacteroidota bacterium. Next base: position 2,973 of record JAKLFN010000083.1, on the reverse strand, counting down.
TCCATCATGAAGCTTGGTTACAGCCAGAGATAACTTCAGCTCAGCCTCCTCAATCTGTTTGCCGGTAATCAGTAGCCCGAAGAAAAGCTTTTCCACGACTTGCTTTACCTGCATAACCGCCCTCAGTTCCTCTGTCTCGGCAATATGCATCTCCGTCTTTGAATAATTAACACCGGCATTTATCCTGCCAAGCTGGGTCACAGGCTGGTAGAAGGTCACTCCTGCATTATAAACATTATGCTGCCCAAGGTCAAACCTTTCATCGATGGCGGGAAGCGGGATGATAGTCCCACCTAATGGCAGACCGCCAAAACGTCCCTGTTCTATTACCAGTTCCGGCAGCCTGGTATTATACTGGTATGATCCGCCTAATCCGATTACAGGGAAATATTTTACCCTGTCCTCATTTATTTTCTGTTGTTTCTCTTCAACCTGCAGTTTCCTTATGTTTAGCAGGTGGTTGTTCTGCAAGGCAAGTTCCACTGCCGTTTCAAGGGTCAGGGATTTTACTTCCTGGGCCGGCATTGCAGCATTTACTGAAGTTAAAATGCCGGCAATAACTATAAGCCTGCCTGAAAATATCTTAGTTCTCACTTCCTTCTGTTTTAGATGTTGTGATATCAGCTCCTTTATCGCCGGGTTTCATAACTGCCGTATAAAGCACCGGAATTGACAGGGTGGAGATAAACATCGACCATACCACTCCGAATGCTATAACGCTCGCCAGCGGACTCCATAACGGAGATCCCGAAAGTATCATCGGAACAACTCCTATTGCAGCTGCCATTGCTGTAAGGAAGATAGGCCTGAGCCTCCGTTTTCCTGCTTCACGGGCCGCCCGGGGTATCTCCATCCCTTTCCCGATAAGTTCATTTGTATGATCAATAAGAATTATTGCATTCCTGACAACGATACCTGAGAGAGCTATCATGGCCGTGAAAGCCGTGAAGCCAAAATCGTTGCCGGTGATCATCAGTCCAACCACTGCACCAAATATGCTCAGGGGTATTGTTAACATCACCAGTCCTGTCTCTTTAAGGTTCCTGAATTGGAACAGAAGTACCAGGAAGATAGCTATAATGCTGATAATTAATGCAATGAACATATAACTATATGTCTCCTGCTGGTTTGCATATTCGCCGCCGAATGAGATCGTGTAACCTGCAGGAAGTTCCATTCTTTCAATTTCAGGCCTTATTGCCTTCAGCAATTCTGACGGAAGGACACCATCCTGTGTTTCACTCAGGATGGTCAGTGTACGGATACCGTTACGGTGATTGATACTCCCTTCATGCCATTCGGGGATCAGTTCGGCTACTTGTCTTAATGGCACTGAAGCGCCTGAAACAGGCGACTGGAGGTATATATTCCTGAGATCGTCGAGATTCTCCCTGTACCTGGGATCAAGCCTCAGGACAATGTCGACGCTCTTCTCTCCTTCATACATCTTTGATACTGTATAACCCTCGAATCCTGCATAGATCAGCTGCGAAATGCTGCCGGTGGTAAATCCAAGACGTTCAGCCTCGTCCCTTAATTTTATTCCTATCCCGTAAGTATCTTCTTTGAAATCTGATCTGACCATATCGCTGCCGGGTGTATTCCTGATTATTCGCATAATCTCGTCACCGGTCTTCTTTATAGTTTTCATGTCGTCGCCCGAAATCCTCACTTCAATGTGTGCCTTCTGCGGCTGTCCCTGCTGCATAAGCTTAACATTGGGAAGACCTTCAGGCACCAGGAGGGTTACCTTATCCTTAAGCTCCCTGTAAAGTGACCCCGTGGCTTTTTTGTCCTTTGTGTTTATGAGTATCTGGGCGTAGTTGGCAGATGGTATTTCCGGAGAATAATTATAATAGAACCTCGGGGCGCTTCTCCCCGTGAAGGTTGCATAGGATCTTACCCTTTCGTCATTTCTGATCAGATCCTCGATTCGCACTATTGCCTGATGCGTTGTCTCAAACTTTGTCCCGGTCGGCATCCATAGTTCTACAGTAAACTGGTCACGTTCTGCTTCAGGAAAGAATTTCTGCTTAACACCATATTTAAGAAGAAGGGCTGCCAACACGATAGTTGCCAGGCTACCGGAAATTGTTAGTTTTCGGTGCATCAGGCACCAGTCAATTGACCTGTTGTATGCCTTCTGCATAAGATCAAGGAATGAACTTTTGCTGCGTTTTCCTGCATTCAAGCGATCATGTAATCCCTTGTTAATGAACAGATGACAGAGTATGGGGGTTAGAACCATTGCAACAAGGAACGATGATGAAAGAGCTATTGTCACGGTCAGGGGAAGCGCCCTGATGAAGTCGCCAATGGCACCGGTGAGTATCACCAGCGGAAGAAAGGCAGCTATGATCGTCAACGTGGCAGTCAGTACAGGAATAACAAGCTCTGTGGCGCTCTTCCAGGAAGCCGTCCACCTGTCATGACCCTTATCGAGGAGCTCTACGTAATTATCGGCAATGATTATTGCATCGTCGACAACCAGGCCCAGGACAGCTATCATCGTCGCCAGCGATACCTGGTGCAGCTCTATACCGAGTATATGCATCAGGGCAAAGGTTACCGATATGGTCATGGGAATGGCAGTTGCCGATACTGCAGCAATAGGGAAGGGTAGAAGGAGGAAGACAACCAGTATCACTGCAATGATGGCGAGGAAGAATTCGCGCAGGAACTGTGAGATATTCCTCCTGACTATATCAGGCTGGTTTACAAGGACCGTCAGTTCCATACCCGGCGGAAGCTCTTTTTCGAACTGGCTTACGACTTTATTTACTTCACCACCGGCTTTCACGACATTCTCTGATTCGTACATCTGTATGGTAAGGAGGACGGCTCTCCTGCCATTGATGGATACTAGCTCTGAAGGCTCGCCGTACTCCCTTTTTACTTCAGCCACATCTCCAAGTCGTACCACAGCTCCTGTCCTGGAGGCGCCGACCACCTGCTCCCTGATCTCATTCTCAG
>JAKLFN010000082.1 GCA_022711195.1 Bacteroidota bacterium | reverse complement strand
ACCATCCACTGAAATCCTTGAACAAACCCTGGATTACCGCATGGATGAATTCCCTTCCAGCATCCGCTACAATCTCAGCAGATCAGCCAAAACGAGCCTTCCTTCAGGTCCGGTCAGACAGGCCGCGAAAAAGAGTGAAAAAGAGGCTGCCCTGACTATTCCCGGGGACTTTGCATTATGCTGGGGTGATGTTATGGGGCTGATCCACCGCCTATTTACGGAACAGATGAAATTTTAAAAGATCACCACCATAATAAATTGAAGAGAGGAGAAAAATCTTCTTTTGGGGATTGTATTCCCAAAAAATACCTATATTTGGGGATTATATTCCCTAAAATATGGTTACAAGGCTGTTGGAAGAGAAGATACTATCGAAACTGAATTCAGGAAAAGCAATCATTCTACTGGGTCCAAGGCAGACCGGAAAAACAACCCTCCTTGAGAAAATAGCCAGTCAGACAGGGGAATATCTGCTTATTGACTGTGATGATTCCCTGGTCAGGTCTCAGATGGGAAATGCAAATACTGAAGATATCAGGCGTATTATCGGCAATCATAAAACAGTATTTTTTGATGAAGCCCAAAGAATCAAAAATATCGGACTTGTTCTAAAGATTATCATTGATAAATTTAAGGATGTTCAGCTTCTGGTGAGTGGATCTTCATCCCTTGACCTTTTGAGTGAAATCAATGAACCACTCACAGGAAGGAAATGGGAATATTATTTATATCCCATCAGCTGGGCAGAGCTCAGTAATTATGCAGGGCAGCTTAAAAGCATTCAGCAGCTGGAGACAAGGATTCTTTTTGGAATGTATCCGGAGGTGATCAATTATCAGGGTAATGAAAGAGAAATGCTCAGGCAGTTGTCCGGGAGCATCCTGTACAAAGACCTCTTGTCATATCAGGGAATAAGAAAACCTGATCTTCTCGAAAAACTACTCAGAGCGGTGGCGCTTCAGACAGGAAACGAAGTGTCATATAACGAACTTGCGTCACTGCTGCAAGTTGACAGAAAGACCATCATCACTTATCTTGACCTTCTCGAGAAGGCCTTTGTCATTTTCAGGCTTCAGGCATTCAGCGGAAATCTGAGGAATGAGATAACCTCGACCCGGAAAATATATTTCTATGACACAGGTATAAGAAATGCTCTTCTGGCAAATTTCAATCCTTTGAATATCAGACAGGATACAGGGGCCCTTTGGGAGAACTTCCTTATATCTGAAAGGATGAAGCACCTTCATTACAACGGAATCTGGGCCAATTGTTTCTTCTGGCGCACTTCAGACCGCCAGGAAATTGACTACCTTGAAGAAAGAGAAGGGAAACTGCACGCCTTTGAATTTAAGTGGAATCCCGTAAAGAAGCACAGGTTCCCGGTTACATTTCTGAATGCATATCCCGGGAGCTCTGCAGAATTGATCTCTCAGAATAATTTTTCAGATTTCATTTCCTGAAAGCATCGTTCCTTTCCACAATCCTCTCTTCCTTTCCCTTGCCTTCCGTGCAAGTTTCACGAATTCTTCAGCATATTTTATATTTGGCGGAACGGTTAAAACCATTGCATAGCCTTCCTTTAGCATATTGGCATTGATAAAGGTGCCGTCCCCGAGATAAACATAGGCAAGGGTACGGCGGTATTGGTCAAAGGTATCAACATCAAACTCCAGCCTTACTCTTTTGCCCAGTATCATATTTGAAAGATATGCCCTGGATTCCTCAGCATAATAGCCAACCTCCTTCATCCTTGTTCTCCTGGTTTCTGGAGCATCAATTCCGATGAGCCGTACCTTTTTTCCCTTTTCGCTTCCGTCGTCAACCCAGAAGGTATCACCGTCGACAACCCTGGACACAGGATAATAAATTGCTTTCTCCCTGTTCTTCCTGTCACTCTGGGCATTCACCTGCAGGACCAGCGCTAAAACAGCTAACAGCAGTAATACCTTCTGGTGCATCAGTCTTCTAATGGTCATACTTTTCAAACGTTCTTCGCGGGATTTTATGTCCTCATTAAGCGGATAAGTTTTCGACATTCGTTACAGGAAGGGGACAATTAATATCCAACCCTCCTGCTTCCGGTAAATCCATGGTCCTTGCTGCAATTGGCGGCCAGGGTTTCATAAAGGCTGATCTTCCTGTTCAATACCCTTGACAGAAGGACCTGGCGAACCTGCACTTCAATCTCACCACCGGTTATGACGAATCGCTCTGCAAGTCGTGAAGCTTCCTCATCTGACAGTTCAGGAAGCCTGCTTAGCCATATCTTCTTTCTCACTCCGGCATCGGGCTTCGGGAACTCTATCCTGAAGGTGAACCGCCTCTCGAACGCCCTGTCGAGGTTGCATGTGAGGTTTGTGGTGGCTATCAGTATGCCTTCAAAGTTTTCCAGCGCCTGAAGGAGAATGTTCTGGATGGTGTTTACGGCATGGTCGGCTGCCGATGAGCCGGAACCAAGCATCGACCGTCCGGTGAAAAGGCCGTCAGCCTCATTAATAAATAAAATGGGTTCGGTTTTATAATTTTTCAGAAGCGCCGAATAATCATCAAAGATCTTCCTGACAATTTTTTCGCTCTCTCCGAACCATTTGCTCTTGGTCTGGCTCAGGTCGACCATCATAATGTCCCTTCCTGTTTTCCTGGCGGCCTGGTAAACCGCTTCGGTCTTTCCCGTTCCGGGAGCTCCGAAGAAGATAGCGGTAACTCCCCCGCTAAGGTTGTTATTCCTGAGTTCCCTGCGGTACGACCTGAATTTTGTCAGGCTTAGTACCTTCGTGAGAGAGGAGATCTTCTCCCCGGAATCGCTGCTGAAGAAGAGCTTTTTCTCAGGGATCGTTTTTGAGGAGATGAGTCCTGAGTTTTCGGTTTCGGCAACCAGGAGGGCAGGGTAGTCCCTGTAAAGCTGGTTTGTGGTATGCTGCGAGAGAATCACCATCTTCTCTCCGTCGAATTCTGATGTGGAAAGCCTTAGCAGGTTTTTCCTGACAAGCTCATGCTTTCCTGAACAAATAAGCTGGGCAAAGTCGAGCTGGTCACCGAGGTCGTCGAATACTGCGCCGGAAAATCCCGAGATGTTTATTACATATTGCCTTTTCAGCCTTACAAAGCTGAATGCGAACACTGTAAGCTTGCTCTCCGTCTGTTCGAGCGAGTCGTCCACGAAAGAGACGAAAGGCAGGTGCCGGTTGTTGGAGATTAGGAATTCCGTCTCGGCAATAAGCTGGGCTGTTGTCAGCTGTGAATCCTGCCTTTCATCCACCAGGTCGGAGATCTGCCTGAGAAAGCCGGGGAGGTCAAATTTTGTTGAGGATTCCAGCAGCGACCTGTCAGACTTTCTCAATGCCTCGATGACATGGTGCGGAACGGAGAAGGATATATCGGTATAGGAATGCTTCCTTCCCTTTTTCCTGAAGCTTTTCTGAAGGCAGCCCTTTCTCTCGAGGGCTTCAAATTCGTTCATGCAGTTTATAAGTCTCAAAACACTGCATCTGAGGTGTTTCGACAGTGTTTCGAGAGTAACTGCCCTCTGGAGGCTCAGTTCTGTAAAACAGGAGAATAAGACCGCCTGAACAAGCGATATTCCGAGGAAGGAAGCTATTTCTTCCGCTTCGGTTCCGGATTCGATCACTTTCCTGAATGACAGTTCACATCCGGAAGCGGCTGAAGAGACATGCTCCAGCCGTCCCAGAAGACTCTGGTCATTGAAATTTTCACTTTCCATGCTCTGAAATTTGCTGCAATAATAAACCATCACTCTGCATCCTATTTGAGGAGCAGGAAAAAATGACGTAAGGACTTAGGGACGAAGAGACGAAAAGACGGAAGGTAGCTTACTGCCAACTGCCAGACTGCCAACTGCCAACTTAAGTTCAGTGGCAGTAAAACCGCAAGACTAAACTATTTCCCTGGCCGCCCTTTCCCAGATTTCCCTGACCTCAGCAGCAAGGGTTTTGGGAGAGATGACCTTTACCTTGTCGCCGAAGCGGAGGATGCAGTCCTTTATGAATTCGGGGGTTACCTTGACATGCCGCTTTACGGTCATGCCTTCCGTTTCGCTGTTGTCAATTATCTGCTGTGAACGGTGAAGGGGGAGCGATTTGATGTATGGCGCTTCGTCAGCGCTGAAATGAAGCACGACATCCTCCGATTTGATGCCGAAGGCGAAGACGCCCACGGAGTCGTAAAGAACCCTGAAAATTTCATCATAGAATCCAGGTTCCTGGAAGAAGAAGATTCCCGTCACTTCCAGATCGCTTATCCTGTCGAGGCCGAAAATTTTCGGGACTCCGTCTTCCTTTCCTATAACGTACCAACGGTTCCTGTGTTCCTTCAGGATGTAGGGCTGAAGGATCCTCCTGGTAGGCTGGTCCGATTCGAACCTGCAGTGAGTGAAGGATATTTCCTTCTTCTCGAAAATAGCTTCATAGATTTCAGAAAGCATGTGCTTGCCTGCAGAGCCTTTGGAGTATTCAAAAAGGATATACTTGTCGATCTTGTCATCGGGATACTGTTCCATAAGGTCGAACTGGTTGGTCAGCCTGTCGATGGATTCCTTCAGCATCCTGAATTCTTCAGCCTCACCGAATATCTCCAGCTTGTGAACCAGCATCCGGATCATCCTGACATCTTCGGGCGACAGGGGTATGTCAAACTCCCAGTCCTCCGCGTAGCGGTAGCATCTCTGTATCCGGTCGTACTCTATGGGAGCGCCCCTTTCGTATTTCAGGAAGCTTAGGTCCTTCTCGATGGTTGATGAGGAGACTCCGTAACCCTGATCCTCCAGCTCTTCTTTGAGATCCTCCAGGGTGGGGAAGCCATACTTGTACCTGTTCCGCTTAATCTGCGAATGGATAATAAGGTACCTGACATAGGCATTTTTGTTCTTTGGCATGATCGTTAATCCGGGTTCCTGAAATTAATTTTCGTTTCGCTCGCTGCACACAGATTTAACGCAGCCAGTCCGCTGAAATTACATCGGGTGTTTGATAAAATCGGAAAATCAAAGACATAAGGCACATGACTCAAGACCGCACGACCGCACGACTGCAAGTTGAGGAGCAAAGCGACGAAATCCCGAGAGCGATGCGATTCGGGAACCGCACGACCTTTGACCATTGTTTACACCGTTCTGAGGTTTGTCACTGCCAATTCGTCCAATAACTTCCTATATGTATGATCAGTTAATAATGATATATTTGTTTGTAATAATACCAATTGTAAAATCCTGCTGCCATGAAACACTGTCTCCTTTGCCTTGCCTCCGCGGTACTGCTGGTTACTCTTGTAACCGGATGTCAATCATCGGTTCAGAAACAGTATTCACCTGAAACGGAAGCCAGGATCCGACAGGTTGAGAATAATCTGGGCGACTGGGTAAAAATCCAGAATGACAGTGCATGGAATTTCACAGAAAGGATGAAGCACCATAAGATTTCGGGAGTCAGCATTGCTGTGGTTCATAACTTTAAGATCGATTGGGCAAGGGGCTACGGCTGGGCTGACATAGAGGAAAAACGTCCTGTGACAGAGAAAACCCTGTTTCAGGCAGCATCAATCAGCAAATCGCTTAACGGTGTGGGGGTGTTACGGCTTGTTCAGGAGGGAAAGATAGACCTGAATACCGATATCAACCAATACCTGACAACCTGGAAATTCCCATATGACACTGTCTCCCGAAACAAACCGGTCACCGTTGCCGCCCTCCTGAGTCACACTGCCGGACTTACAATCCATGGTTTTCCGGGTTATGCCAGGGGAGATTCCCTTCCGTCGATTCCCCGGATTCTCGACGGACAGAAGCCGGCAAATACCGAAGCGGTACGTTCCTTCATTGAACCCGGGATCCGCGTGGAGTACTCAGGCGGCGGTGTAACTGTAACACAACTTATTGTAACCGATATCACAGGCCAGCCCTATGATGAATTTATGCAGAAGACGGTTCTTGATCCGATGGGGATGACTGCCAGTTCCTACACACAGCCCCCTTCAGGGACTGACAGTACCCTTCTGTCCACAGGATACAAGGCAGACGGCACAGAGGTTATGGGAAAATATCATATTTATCCCGAACAGGCTGCAGCCGGATTGTGGACCAATCCGACCGACCTGTGCAGGTATATAATTGAAACCTCATTATCATACAACGGTAAGTCCGGTAAGGTTCTTAAGCCTGAGTTTACAAGGCTGAGGCTTAACCCTGTAATGTATGATGCAGGCCTCGGTGTATTTGTCAGCAGGAAAGATTCCTGCTATTATTTTTCACACAGCGGTGGTAACGAAGGATTTACCTGTTATTATGTCGGGGATGCCCTCAACGGGAATGGCATGGTGATCATGACCAACTCTGATAACGGTTCCCTCTGCTCTGAGGTGGCCAATAGCGTGGCTACCGTCTACGGCTGGAGAGATTATTACAACCCTGTTCTGAAGACAGTGGTTTACCCTGATGAAGCTGTCCTCGAAAGATATACCGGAAAATACGAAGCCGAAGGGTCTTCTTTTTCTGTCAGAAGGGAAGGGAAAAAACTTCAGATAAGTCCTTATCCGGGAATCTGGGTAAATGCTTATTTCACGTCCGATACCGACTTTTTTGTCAGGGAATCCCGGGGCGACATGAAGTTCGTGGTTGATCCCGAAGGCAGAGTCACCGGCTTCAGCGCCGACGGAATGTTAATCAAAAAGACCGACCAGTCCCCCGAATAAAACCAAGCCGGATACATAATACAACACCGCAAAACCTCAAACTGCACGACCTGCACGACCTGCACGACCTGCACGACCTTCCTCAATGGCTATGCCTCATGAATTTTCCAATATTCCGACTGAGCGCCATTTCCACCAGCCGGGGGAAAATGGGCTGAAGAACAGCTGTCAGCTTGCCGAGGGGAGAAAGAGTTGTTATGAACTTTCTCTTTTCAATGCTTCGTACAACAGCCCCGGCAACCTCCTGCTGGGTCATAACATCCCTGCCTTTTCGGGGATTGATTGGGATCCTGTTACCATTGGCGGAGATGGTTTCCTTCGCAGGATCGTTTTCGGTGTAGCCTACGTGGATCAGTCCGACATGAAGCCCCGAACCCCTTTCCTCTATCCTGATGGACTCGGCAAGTGCCCTTAATGACATCTTTGCAGCACTGTAGACCGACTGAAAGGGGAGTCCCCTTATGCCTGAGACGCTTGAGATAAAAATAAGGCTTCCCTTCGATTCCTTTAGATTTTTTATAGCCGGGATGGAGACGTTGGCTGCAGTGAATACATTCGCTTCAAAGACTGTCCGGAATATCGCAGGATCGAGATCTGCAAAATTGCCGCGCATTGAAATCCCGGCATTGTTTATAAGGATATCGATAACTCCGTATTTTTCAATTACCTTATCGACAAGAAATATTCCGCCTTCTGTGGTTGAAATGTCGCAGCAAACCGACATGACTTTGCCGCCGGGCTGCCTTATCTCAGCTTCAGCTTTTCTGAGACGTTCTTCATTTCTGCCGTTGAGTACAACAGTGGCCCCCCTGGAGGCAAGTTCAACGGCTATTGCTTTCCCGATGCCACGTCCCGAACCGGTAATAACGGCCACCTTTCCCTGAAACGGTGATCGTTTTCTTTCTGATTCTTTCATATTCAAACGATTGAAAGACTATACTATTAGACAAATAAGCAATACCTGTGATTATCTGACGGTATTTTAGTAAAGTTAAACAAAGCCGCGAAAAAACATCGGGTGAGTCAGCGCGAATTGCAGATGGATAAATTATAAACACACATCAGGCTGAATTCTGATCAGACAAGGTGCAATCATCAACAGCATCCCGATCAGGAGGCGGGGGGCGGTTTTGTTAAATGCACCCTGCCTGTAAAAGTCTTCCGATCTTAAACACAACCCATATTTGTTTTATACATTTGTTAATAAACAGAGACAAATATAATCAGGGCTTAATATTTCCGGTTAATATTTCTGATATGAAAAAATCAATCCTTTCATTGTTATTCCTTCCGGTTCTTGCAATAGCCTCTCAGGCACAGGAATTCAAGGCTGAATTCAGGGTTCCGCTTTCGGAAATAGTGCTTAGCGATCCCTTCATTTTTGCTGATGAAATTGACAATACCTACTACATGTACGGCTCGGGAGGCAATGGAATGGTCATGGCCCGTGCAAGCAAAGACCTTGTCAACTGGACCGACCGCTTTGTGGTTTACAGGTTCCCTGCAAGCCACTGGGCAGGAGAGAAGGCTCCATGTTGGGCGGCCGAGGTACATAAATACAAAGGCAAATATTACCTGTTCACAACATCCGACGATCGCAAGCCAATGGGGAAGAATGCCCGGGGAGAGGATTACCCGCGAAGGGCCACACAGATTTACGTGGCTGATTCACCTAAGGGCCCTTTCAGAGATTTTACCGGCAACAGGCAACATACTCCCATGGAATGGCCCTCTCTCGACGGAACCCTCTGGATCGAAAAGGGGAAGCCTTATATGATTTTCTGCCGCGAATGGACCCAGACCATGAATGGAACCGTTGAAGCGGTCCGGCTGCCGGGCGATCTGGGCGTGCCCCGGAGCAAACCATTCACTCTCTTCACCGGTTTCGATGCACCCTATATAACAGATACTGTTCCGGGAGAAAAGACAGCTTATGTAACCGACGGCTGTTACCTTTTCACCACCGGTACCGGCAGGATTGGGATGATATGGTCGAGCTGGAAGGGCGACGATTATGTGCTTATGGCAGCCTACTCACCATCAGGGAAGCTTAAGGGGCCATGGGTACAGGACGATGAGCTGCTTTTTGAAAAGAACGGCGGACATGGCATGCTTTTCCGCACTTTCGAAGGGCAGCAGATGCTAAGTATGCATTATGTTGATCCATCAAAAAAAGGATCGGGAAGAAAGCCGATGTTCATAGAAGT
>JAKLFN010000081.1 GCA_022711195.1 Bacteroidota bacterium | reverse complement strand
ATAAGGCATGGAAAGAGCTTGAGATCTTCAACATTAATACCAAGGACACTGTAATAGGAATAGCTGCTTCAGGAACAACACCCTATGTTATTGGCGGTATAAAAAAAGCCAGGGAGAATGGGATCCTTACAGGCTGCATAACCTGCAATCCCGGCAGTCCTCTTGCCAAAGCCACAGAGATACCAATAATTGTAGTGGTAGGACCTGAGTTTGTGACCGGAAGCACCAGGCTGAAAGCCGGCACTGCCCAGAAAATGGTGCTGAATATGATCACCACAACTGTAATGATTAAGCTGGGAAGGGTTAAGGGAAACAAGATGGTGAATATGCAGCTTACCAATAAAAAACTTATCGAACGGGGCACACGTATGATCGTTGAAGAGCTTAACATCCAGAGAGAAGCAGCCAGGATACTTCTTATGCAACACGGATCGGTAAAAAAAGCGCTTGAGTCATACAAGGAAAACTACCAATGATCAAACACCATATAATATGGAAGACATCTTCACAAAAATAGGTACAGGACTGACACTGAGCCAGAAAATTGAACGTAAGATCGAGGAAGCCATTCGCCAGAAAAAGCTTATCCCTGGCACCAAGCTTCCTTCAGAAAAAGAACTATGTGCACAGTTTGCAGTCAGCCGTACCGCCCTGCGTGAAGCACTGAGGCGTCTGAGCGCAAGAGGTTTGATCGACATACGGAAAGGAAGCGGAATCTATATTACCGAGCTGAAAATTGAAGATGCAATAAACTCACTTCATCTTTTTTACGACCTGAGATTTAACTCCGACCTTATACTTCAGATTATTGAGGTACGACGCCTTTTTGAACCTGAAGTGGCAAGGCTTGCCTGCCGCAACAGGACAGAGAACGATATAAAAACACTGCAGAAGAACCTTACAGAGCTTGAACGCAGCAATCCCGACAACACACAGCTCGAAGTAGATCTCATAAACAGGTTTCACATGAACCTGGCAAAAGCAACACATAACCCCATTGTTCTGATAAGTCTTGAACCGGTATATTCACTTCTCCCGCGAATGAGGAATCTCATCTATGGTAATATCGAAGGCGAAAAAGAATACACTCTGAAATACCAGAAGGAGCTTCTGAATGCACTCAAGTCAAAAGATAGTCAGAAAGCTTACGATGTATCGGTGCTGCTGCTTGAACGTAATATGGAAGTTTACAAAAAGTATTACAAAGCATACTTATGACCAGGGCAGGGATACTCTTCCTTTTCCTATTATGTGCTGCTTCAATGAATCTCTTTTCGCAGGAAGAAGCAATCTTCGGGAAGAGCATTCACCAGGAGGAGAGCGAGCGCTATTCCCTGATCTTCTCAAAAGCGGATCATTACGATGAGAAAGGAACTGCCTTTCCTTCTGATCTGAACAAGGGACTCTTTGATTCAAAAGGCCTTAAAGGCAGGGTCCTTGGCTGGCACCCCTACTGGGCGGCTTCGTCGGCATACCTTAATTATGATTATGATGCACTTTCCCACATAGCATATTTCAGCTATGAAGTCGACACAACAACAGGAGGATATACAACTATAAGGGGCTGGAACACGACTCCAGTCATCGATTATGCACATCAGAGAGGAACAAAAGTTGTTCTGACAGTGACAAACTTCGGATCGAAGAACAATACAGCGCTGCTTTCACATCCCGACAGGCAGCTGACTCTGCTGAACACACTTATACCACTGCTAAAATCGCGAAATGCCGACGGTGTGAATTTCGATCTTGAGACTGTCAGCCTGTCACAGCGCAACAATCTGGTAAGCTTTATGCAGCTGGCTTCCGATATGATAAGGGCAGAAATGCCGGAAGCAGAAATATCGATGGCCACCCCCGCTGTGGACTGGTCAGGATCATGGGATTATAAGAGGCTCTCTGAGATTTGCGATTATCTTATTATTATGGGATATAACTATTATTGGAGCAGCTCATCAACAGCCGGTCCGGTGGCTCCACTGGCCGGTGAAACACAAAATGTTTCGAAATCAGTGAACACATATCTTACGGCAGGTGTGGCCCCGGGAAAGCTCATGCTGGGGGTTCCATGGTATGGCTACGACTGGCCCGTGGTGAGCAACACCAGAAAAGCTGCGACGACAGGTACTGGCACATCACGCACCTATACTGCGGCACAGTCGCTGGCAGCACAACACACAAGAACATTTGATGTTGCAACATCAATACCCTGGCTGAGCTATCTGTCAGGTACCCAGTGGCGTCAGATGTGGTACGACGACAGCGAAAGCCTTCTTATGAAATATGAGTTTACAGTGTCAAAATCGCTGGCAGGTATAGGAATATGGGCCATCAGCTATGAAGGGTCCTATGATGAAGTATGGACCACTATTAAAACGGTGTTCTCAGATATCGAGCCTGAGGTACCCGAAAGCACAACAATAATCAGTATATCGCCCAATCCTGTCCCCGGTACTTCAGAGATAAAATTCTCACTCCTTGAGAAAAAATCATTTTCCCTGGAAATTTATGATACCAACGGCAGGGTAAGAAAAGTTCTTGCCGATGAGGAGAGAGATGCCGGTGTTTATTACGAAGAGCTGAGTACAAAAGGATTAAATGCAGGTATGTACTTCTGCATCTTAAAAACAGGTAATAAGAAGATATCCAGAAAGATTATTGTGATAAATTAGTTACCAGTATTCAAATGGAAATAATGCGATTAAAGAAACTTTTTTATACAACTGCTTTTCTCTTTCCGTTGCTGCTGAACGCGCAGAAAACGGATCCTCCATTTCTGAAATATATCAATCATCCCTGGGTCGACTCTGTAATGAACACCCTGACGCCAACGGAAAAGGTGGCACAGCTTATCTGGGTTGCAGGTTTTGCATCAGGCGATATGGCTCACGAAGCCTGGCTCCATGAACAGGTAAAGGATAAAGGTATTGGCGGGATCATCTTTTTCAGCGGTGATGCTGAGAGACAGAGCACGATGATAAACTTTTACGACAGCATCACAAAAGTTCCGCTTATTTATGCCATAGACGGAGAATACGGCCTGGGTATGAGGCTTGCTGATGTAGAAAAATTTCCCTTCCAGCTTACCCTTGGAGCCATCAGAAACGATTCCCTCATTTACAAAATGGGCGCTGAAATAGCATCACAATTCAGGCGTGCCGGCCTTCATATCAACCTGGCGCCGGTAGCAGATATAAATAATAATAGCGCCAATCCTGTGATAAATACCAGGTCGTTTGGTGAAGATCCTTCGAATGTAACGAAGAAGACACAGATGTATATGAAAGGCCTGCAGGATAACGGCATCCTGGCCGTTGCAAAGCATTTCCCCGGACATGGCGACACCGAGGTGGACTCACATTACGACCTGCCTGTCATCAGACATACGAAGGCAAGGCTCGACACTGTTGAACTGGTTCCCTTCAGGGCGTTAACCGATGCTGGCGTATCAGGGGTTATGCCCGGACATCTGAATGTTTTGTCTGTCGATTCCGCAAAAAACATCCCTGCAACCCTTTCACGTAAAGTGCTGACAGGCCTGCTGAAGGATGAATTGAATTTCAGAGGACTGGTCATGTCAGACGCCATGAATATGGGAGGAGTGACAAAATATTCTGTGGAAGGAGAAGCAGAAGCAACCGCTCTAATGGCCGGCATGGACGTACTGGAATATGTTACAAATCCTGCCCTGGCAATAAAGATCATAACAGATAAGATCAGGAAAGGTGAGATTCAACTCTCCCTTATCGACGAAAAATGCAGGAAAGTACTGGCAGCAAAGTACTGGGCAATCAATAATTGGTCAGATACCGTTTCCGCTTCAGGTATTAAGGAAGACTTATCGGGTCCTTCTGTAAAGGCTCTTATAAGGGAATTATATGCAAATGCCCTGACTCTTCTGCAGAATGAAAACAATATCATCCCGCTGAAAAACATCGGCAGGATAAAAATAGCGACTGTTGCCGTCAACAGGCAGGAAAGAACCTTGTTCCAGGAAAGGATATCATCATACATGCCAGCCGATCACTTCAATATAGATCCTTCGAAACCTGAGGCAGCAGCAAAATTATTAAAGTCGTTGTCGGGGTATGATATTGTGGTTGCAGCTATATATGGTATTGAGCAGAGACCATCCGGAGGCACGGCAGTAAACAGCAGCCTTCAAAACCTTGTCGGACAGTTAAATGAGGCCAACAGGTGTATAATGGTCTGGTTTGGGAATCCCTACTCAGCAGGAAGAGTGGAATCGCTGCAGAAGAGCGGTGCGGTGATAATGGCCTACCAGGAAAATAGATATACCGAGGATCTGTCGGCACAGCTTATCTTTGGCGGCATAGGTGCAAAAGGAGCCCTTCCTGTTACGATAAACAGTGTGTGGCCCTCCGGCCATGGACTGCTGACCCCGGGAAACCTACGTCTGCAGTTTGGATTTCCCGAAAGTGCAGGTGTAAGATCGGAAATGCTCGAAAAAAAAGTTGACTCCATAGCAGCACGAGGCCTTGAAGCAAAAGCCTTCCCCGGCTGCGAGGTGATGATCGCCAGAAAAGGTATCGTCATCTTCCATAAAACATACGGCTATCAGACTTACGACAACAGGACTCTTCTCGACAAGAATGATCTTTTCGACCTTGCCTCGGTCACAAAGATATCGTCTACCCTCCCCGGCCTTATGCTGCTCGATTCGGAGGGAAAATTCTCAACAGACAGGACGCTGGGAGAATATGTGCCCTTCTACAAGGGATCAGACAAAGCGAACCTGAAAATGATCGACATACTGACACATCAGGCCGGATTCGTGTCGTGGATACCTTTCTGGAAAGAGACCATCCGGAAAAATGGTCAGTACAATAAACGAATATATCATCCCGGCTTTTCGGAAAAATATCCCCTGGAAGTGACACCTGGACTATATATAAAGGAAAATTACAGGGATAAAATGCTAAAAGAGATAAAGAAATCAGAGCTTGGTGAAAAGAAATATCTCTATTCTGACAATGGACTCATCGTTTCGACCGACGTTATCGCAAATCTGACAGGTGTGAAATGGCATCAGTTTGTATATGACAGCATTTACCACAGGATCGGAGCTTATGATATTACTTTTAATCCACTGGAGAAATACACATTAAGCAGGATAGTACCCACTGAATATGATTCTCTCTACAGGAAACAGCTTATCTGGGGAACTGTCCATGACGAAGGAGCTGCCATGCAGGGAGGAATATCCGGTCATGCCGGACTGTTTGCCACGGGAAATGACCTGATGAAGCTCATGGAATTATACAGGAGGATGGGAAACTATGGTGGCGAACAGATAATCTCAGAAGATGTACTTAAGAGATATTCCAGTGTGCAATTTCCGGAAAACAAAAACAAAAGAGGGATAGGATTTGATAAACCCTCACTTAACAATTCGACTCTATCAAGGGACCAGGCATATCCTGCCAGGAGTGCATCACCGGAAAGCTTTGGTCATTCTGGATTTACAGGAACCTTCGTTTGGGTCGATCCCAAATATGAAATAAGCTATGTCTTTCTCAGCAACAGGGTCTATCCCACCAGGAACAATAACCTCCTTTCCTCAATGAATATCAGGCTCGATATTCAACAGGCAATCTACGACTCCATTATTGAATAATTGTGATTCCCTTTCTCCTTCCACTTAAAGCCTTCCCTTCTTAAGGAATTTCTTAGCCATCCTGTCCTCAGGGTGTTTTGCAGAGAAATCGATCCAGTACTGACCGATAGTTGATTTAATTTCCTTCCTCAGTATCCATAATCCGATAAGGTTAGGTACCGTCATGAAGGCAATTGTAATGTATGACAGCGACCAGATGATTGTTGTATCGGTGAATGAGGCTACAAAGAAAGCTATCACGTAAACGATCCTGTAATAGATTACATATTTTGGTCCGGCAAGGTATGTAAGCGCCCTGTCGCCATAGTACGACCAGGAAATTGCAGTTGAGAAGGCAAAGAGCAGTATTCCGATAGAAACGATATATCTTCCCCAGCCTCCCAGAATGCTTCGGCTGAATGCTTCAGTGGTAAGGGGTGCACTGTGGATAAGTGATTTCCCTTCTGCATAGATTGAAGAAGATGAAGGTTTCCACTTGCCATCGACAACATCTATTTTGCCGGAAAAAAGCTGCTTATTGTTATAAAATATGAAATCCTCTGCTACCGACCTGGATACTATCAGCGAAATAGTATTGTTCATCTTCCCATTTTCAATTTCGAGCTGGCCGGTAAAAAGAGGAAGTGCTTTTCCACGCTTGACAAAGTCGACCACCATCTGGCGCTGGTCAGGGATATTCTCGTCGTAACGCTGATTGAGAAAGGTCATGTCGGCGTTCTGAAATTTGTTCTGGATCTTTTCCGTCCATACCCCTGATGAGAGCACCACCAGGCCTGTCAGGAAACAAATAATTATCGTGTCGATAAATGGTTCAAGGATGGCGACCATTCCTTCTGATACAGGCTCCGGGGCACGTGCCGCCGAGTGTGCTATTGGCGCCGACCCCTGTCCCGATTCATTTGAAAAGAGCCCCCTGTTTACTCCCCTGTTTATTGCAAATGCCACTGTTGCGCCAAGGAATCCGCCTGTTGCTGCTGTACCCGTAAATACTGTCGTAAATAATGCGCCTAATGAAGGAAGAATATTTTCATAATTAGTGCCGATGACGAGGAGCGCTCCAATAAAATAAAAAATCGCCATCCCGGGAGTCAGCCACTCAGTGACTTTTGCAATCCTCTTTATCCCTCCTATTATTATAAGTGCAAGAATAACAGCCAGGATCCCTCCGGTAATTATCTGTTTAACGCCGAAAGTAGTGAAGATAGAATTTGAAATGCTGTTTATCTGAGGAAGGCTTCCTGTCCCGAAGGAGGATAAAACCGTAGCAGCGGCAAAAAATGCACCTATGATAGCGCCTGTCTTTATAACTCTACCGCTTTTGGTTGTAATATTGAGCCTTTTCTTCATATAATACATCGGTCCTCCCGACACAGATCCGTCAGGAAGTACATCGCGGTATTTATGTGAGATTGTTACCTCGACAAACTTTGTACACATTCCAATTGCAGCAGTGATCATCATCCAGAAGAGTGCAGCAGGGCCGCCAAGATGAATAGCCAGTGCAACACCTGCAATGTTGCCTGTTCCCACCGTACCTGACAGCGCCGTTGCAAGAGCCTGGAAATGAGAAGTATCACCTACATCAAGATGATGGTCGTATTTTCCTTTTACCACATCAATAGCATGCCTGAAATATCTTATCTGCGGGAACTTCAGATAAATAGTAAAGAATATTCCTGTTCCAAGGAGAAGTATAACAAACCACGGATGTCCTCCGATATATCCGTCGAGCATCACCAGAAAATCATTTATTGCATGCATGCTGATTGAATTACAAAAAGAATAACGCTGTCAGACAAATTTAATAAAATAGTATTCAGATTAAAATTTTATATCCATATCGTCGCAGTCCCTGACTTTTAATTCTGACGAGCCTGTGCTTTTTATTGAGACATTTTTGAATCTCCAGCCTCTGGCAAAGGCTATATCGCCAGGGGTTCGTGCTTCAACATCGATATCTGAAAGGAAATAATTTTCGATGGGTGATTCTTTCATTCCTGAAATAGTAATTGCAGAACCTCTGACTGTTCCCTTCATATTCCAGAGGTGTACATTCCTGAAATGCGGTGTTCCCTTTTCCGGCGGGACCTTCTCCAGGAACACCTTCCAATGGTGAGGTATGCTGTCGTATGAATATTCTTTCGGTAGTGTTGAATAGCTGTAGCTTGGATTCCAGTCCATAGTTGCCCGCAGCATGGTACCAACATTGTTCATGGTAATATCATGGACATAAATATTCTCAACTGTTCCGCCGCGTGTTATTGCCGACTTGAAGTTGATACAGTTTGTTGTTCCGTTTGCAGTGAGGTTATATGCGAGGATATTTCTTATTCCTCCCGATGTTTCGCTGCCGCAGGTTACAAGACCGGCTCCCCTCAGCGCGGTGCAGTTGCGGATGACAACGTATTCAGTTGGGCGGTTTACTCTCAGGCCGTCGGCATCGCGACCAGCTTTCAGGCAGAAATCGTCGTCGTTGCAATCAATAGTACAATTCTCAACCAGTATCCACGATGAGGAATCGATGTCGATACCATCTGTACTCGGTCCGCTGCCATCAATATTATTGAGTATTGTTATTCCGTTAACAGTAATATTTTTTGAATAGAGTATCTGTACAGTCCAGAAGCCGGCCTGTTTAAACGTTATGCCTTTTACAGTTACATTTGATGAGCCTGTGACCAGCACTGTACGCGGACGCTTGCAATCATAGTCGACTATCCAGCGAAGACCCTTCTTCTCATAATCACGCCTCATATTCCAGTACTTATCCCAGAAAGGTTTTCCGCGAGCATGAATGGTACCTTCACCTGTAATGGCAACATTATCCTGGTCAAGAACATTTATCAGGGCAGCCGGCCATCTGAGCTCCACACCTGCAACACGTGTATCGATCTCAGGGTAATCATCGATGTTCTGGCTTCCCAGCAACTGAGTATTCTTTCCTATATGAAGGGTGACTCCTTTTTTTACAAACAGCGAGCCTGTTACATAATTTCCTTCATCGAAGGTAACCACTCCTCCCCCTTTGCTGGCACAGGCATCTATGGCATCCTGGATGGCTTTGGTATTAAGTGTAAGGCTGTCGTTTCTTGCACCAAAATCTGTAACATTGAATATCTTCTTCCCTTTCGGGATCTTTCTTGCCCCGGTCTTCTTCTCCCATTTAAGGGCAGTTGCCGACGGATCTGGTGACTTAGGGGCAGAGGCAGTAATAATAAATACCATCGCTGCTGCCACAGGTATAAGAAATATTCTCTTCATAATGATCAGGTATTATTCATAAAGACTAATGAAACAAAAGTGCAAAATTCTTTTGTTAATATACAGAAAATAAAAAAACCAGGCT
>JAKLFN010000080.1 GCA_022711195.1 Bacteroidota bacterium | reverse complement strand
TTTCCTCCAGCCCCCCGGCTCTTAGAACACCTGCATTGCTTATAAAAATGTCGAGGCCTCCGAACTGGCTCACAGTTTGGGAAATAAGATCTCTGACCGAAACAGGATCAGATACATCTGTTTTTACGAATATGGCCCTGCATGCTACGCCGGAAGCATTAAGGTTTTCGGTCAGCCTGTTACCTGCATCTGTATTGACATCAGCGATCACCACATTCAGGTTTAGCCGGAACAACGATTCTGCTATGCCTGCCCCGAATCCCTGTGCTCCCCCGGTGACGACGGCAATTTTTCCTGAAAGTTTGTTTTCTCCGGATGCTGACTTTGATACTTTTCTTCTGTAGTTTTCAACCTCCCACTGGTCGATGAATGAAACCTGTTCGGGTGTCAGAAGTTTTATGCCTCCGCATTGTGATGCATAATGACTTATCCTCACCAGATCTTCAAAAACATCTAGCACTGATTCAGCGGATGAACAGCTCTCATCGACCGCAAAGACTCCCATATCTTTAATTACGATTACCTTCGGAGGATAGCCGAATTCATTTTTAAACCTTGGAATCTGTGTTTTAAGTGAATCGAGTATTCTTTCAGCAGTCGATGACTGCTCGACATATACAAACCTGGTCTTGCAATAGACAATAATATCAGGCGTCAGGGGATGAGAGATTTTGTGATATTCCTGTTGGCTGCCATAATATTTGGCGATCAGTGAGTTATGCCTGTATCTAACCACCCTGGGTCTCTCGTCGGAAAGCATGATCCTGAGTGCCGGGAGCACTTTGTTCATGACAGGATTATAAGGAAGTGTTTCAAGCTGGTCAATCTCCTTCACCTGTGTTTTTATTGTGGTGACGATGTCTTCATAGATCTCTTTAATCTCCTCAGTCGTGTCAGCGCCTGCGAAAACACCATGATTCTCAAGGAAGATAACATGGGGATCGTGGCCTTTCTGCGTCCTGTATTCACTCATCTCCTTTTCAAGTCTTTTGAAGAGGGTATATCCCGGATCGGTATATGGAACAAAAAGCACCTCATCGCCGAACATTTGTGTAGTAAGGCTCTTAGCATTGCGGCTGCATAGTATCCCGTTAATGAGGGTAGGATGGAGGTGTACCACAAACCTGTACTGTATCATTTCGTGAAGCGAGGTCTCAACAGAAGGTCTTTTGTTTCGTGAAGGGTCGATTATGCTTTTGTTAAGGTCCTTTTTTACCTGGTCTTCCCTTACAACCGGATCATCTGAATAACTGTTCACGGCAATTTCCTTCAGTAATTTGCGGTTGAGGGCCACAAGTCCCTCTGCGGTAAGTTTTGAAAGCGGTTCTCCGCTTGCCTTTACCCAGAGTGTTTCTTCGTCTTTGAACGATGTGTTTCCGCCTCCTGCGATTACATAATCCTTGTTGGCGCCATAGTACCTCGAGATCGCTATCAGATCGTTTAGCTCCTGATTCATGTTATCTTTTTGTTAAATAGTATTCGATTATCATCTGTCCGATTTTTGCGAGTTCATCGCGCTGGTTTTTGCTTGGATTCCCGTTGGTAAGCATATAGCCCTGACGGTGATGTGCTCTCAGGTACTGATGTGCTGCAACCACACAGGCACCTTCCCAGGAGATGATCTTCAGTGTTTCATCGAGAGGGACTGATCCTGAAGCAGATACTGTGAGTGGTATAAGACCGGGTGCATTGTGTTCAGTTCCAAGGATGACGACAAATCCCTTGTTATAAAAGAATTCGACGAAATTTTTTAGTATGGCATGGTTATTCCTTCCGGGAATCAGTTCGATACATCCCACTCCCAGCGATGAGAGTTTTTTATATAATTTACCGGCGTCAGCTTCGAACTCGGTAAAGTTTCCTGAGGGGTCATCGAGAAGGACAGGATAACATGGAATACCGCCGGCTTCGGTTATTATTGTTATAATTTTTTTAAGAGGAAGGAATGAACTCTCGTTTTCCGGAACGAATGCTCTTCCTCCTGCTTTAAGAAGATTGGAACGGATCTCATTTTCAAGCTTTGCAGGGTCAGCCATTCCTGTTTTTGACTTCTTCTCACCATATAATGACTCTATGAAGCTTATCTGTTCAGCTGCTGTGGTAAAATTTTCTTCTGCCAGCAGTCTGACAGCTTTAGCCAGGTGGCGTTCGCGGACAAGATCCCTGGCATATTTACTTTTAACTTCATCGTAAGTTAGCAGCATGGATTTGCTGACCGGACTTATCAATGCATTAAGCCTGTCGATCATGGCCTTTATCTGTGACTGGCTCTCGCCGATCATTTTCTTCATCTTTCTCCTGCTGGCCCATCCGGGTTTGAACGGAGTATCCAGTCCTTTGCCGGAGAAATATATCCTTCCGGGATTATTTGGATCATTGATCCTGATACCTTTCTTCTGTTCTTCTTTCAGGAGCCCGATAAATTCAATATTGAACAGGGGAAAGATATTGTTTTTTAAACAACCGGTTCCGAATTCATCATACCCGTCGGTAACATAAAAATCATTGATCCCGAGTACATCTATCTTTTCTTCACCGGCCATCGAGAAAGCTGTGTCGAGGTCAGGGAATGCGCTGAATGAATATGGAGTATGAATATGTCCGTTGACCTCACGGAACCCGGGTATGGTAACACCTTCCATGGAAGAGTGGATAACGTCGAGCCACGGCAGTATGGAAAAAAAGTTATTTTTCACCTTATGATATTTTAGTGTCTATATTTAATTCTGAAAGGTATTTATTGATCTTGTTTATTTCAATTTCAGACAATCTGAATTTTGAAGCGCCGACATTTTCCAGGACCTGTTCCGGATTCCTGGCGCCTGCCAGTGCACATGTTATTCCCGGCTGACTGACAGTCCAGTTAAGCACGACTTGTGAAAGTGTTGCATTATGTTCTTCAGCGACAGGCTTCAACTTTTCAAGGAAGGCAAGTATAGCAGAGAGATTTGGTTCTTTATAATATGGAGTTGTTGGTCGTGTGTCTCCTTCCCTGAATTTATGTCCCGGTTTTATTTTTCCCGTGAGCAGCCCTCTCTGGAGGGGTGAGTAGGCCAGGATTGAGATGTTATTCGCCATTGAAAAAGGGACGATCTCTTTTTCAATTTCCTTTCTGACCATGCTGTAGGGCACCTGGTTCGATGCAATGGATATAGTTTTGCAGGCTTCATCCATGAGCGTTGCAGAATAGTTGCAAACACCTGCTGCTCTTATTTTTCCTTTTGAAATAAGGTAATCGAGCGCTTCCATTGTCTCCGAAACTGGTGTTGTGGCATCTGGCCAGTGGATCTGGAAGAGGTCGATATAGTCTGTTTTCAGACGCCTGAGGCTGTCGTCACAGTCGCTGATCACCTTCTTCTTTGATGCCCATTTATAGATACTGATATCTTTGCCGGCATTGTCCTGTGTATCAAAAAAATATTCACCATTTTTCTTTTTCCATTCCATGCCGAATTTAGTAAGGATCTCTACTTTATCTCTTTTACCCCTTACAGCCTTACCGACAAGTTCTTCGCTTAAACCGAAACCATACACCGATGCTGTATCGATTGTTGTCATTCCGCAACCGACGGCTGTTTCTATTGCTGCGATAGCATCTTTCTCGTCGGCGCCACCCCACATCCATCCTCCAATGGCCCAGGCGCCGAAGGCTATTTCGGAAATCTTTATTTCTGTATTACCGAGTCTTCTTTTTTCCATGCTTAATAAATTTGCAAACACATACACTTATTTCTTATCTCAATATGGAATAGATCCCCATCCCAACCTTCCCCCAGGGGGGAAGGAGTTTCAAATATAATATTACCAGTTTAATGATTCTTCAGGTACACTTTCAAGGTTTTCGCAGATCCAGTCGGCCTCTTCAAGCTGTGATGCATCGAATGAGGTTGTCAGAGCAAGGCATTTGCAACCTGCTGCTTTTGCAGCCTTTATCCCGCTGACAGCATCTTCGATTACAAGGCATTCGTCAGGATTAAGTCCTATTTTCTCTGCAGCAGCAATATAAATGTCGGGAGAAGGTTTTTTATTTTGTACCTCGAGGCCATTAACTGTTGCATTGAACAATGAGGAAGGGATACCTATTTCCTTCAGGTTTGCGTTCATCTTTATTTCGTCGGCGCTTGTTGCAACGGCAATTTTAAAGCCCCTGCTTATACATGATTTAACAAATGAGACTGCTCCCGGAAGAGGTTTCAGATTTCCGGAAATGATTTCTGTATAAATCTCGTAAGTACGTGCCTTGACCTTCCCGATATCAATTATGAGGTTATATTTTTCAGCCACCCCTCCGATGTACCTGTTTTCACCGGTGCCGGTAAAAGGTTTGAAATCTTCAGGATGTACAGTTAATCCAAGTTCTCTGAACATCATTATTGCGGCCTGGCAGATAAACTTCTCGGAATCGGCCAGCACACCATCCATATCGAAAAGCACGCCTTTTATCATCTGAAAAGCCTGTCAAGTTCGCGAAGTCTCGAAGGGCTGAGTCCCTTCTTTTTTCCTGTCAGTTCTACTATCAGGGTCATTTTTGCTGCATTCTCCAATACCTCCAGTTTATCGAAAGCGCTGAGGAGTGTTTTTCCTGTTGTAAGGATCCCATGGTTTTCTAGCAAAAGCACATCAGCCTCGGAAGAGTGTTCGGCGGTAACCTGTGCAAGATCGGCCGATCCCATTAATGCATAGGGAACGAATCGGGGTTCACCGCATATAGCTCTTGCCTCTGCCGTAAGACCTGTATTTATTGTACATCTGGTGGCTGTAAATGATGTTGCAAAAACCGGGTGGGCATGTATAATTGCAGTAACCTCGGTGTTCTTTTTATAGATATTAAGGTGGAGATCCTTTTCGATCGAAGGTTTAAGTTCCGGTGTGAGATTCTCGCCCATCATCGACATAATCCCTACTTCATTCCATCTCATCCGTCCCTTGTCGGTAGCCGATGGAGTAATAAGTATATGTTCTTCAGAGATTTTCAGGCTGATGTTTCCTCCTGAAGTGGTTGTCAGTCCCTTCTTGTAAAGCCGCCGCATAAAGCGTGCAACTTCTTTTCGTTGGATTTTATATTTATGGTCTTTCATACAAGATCAACAACTCCGTTTAAAACATACTGGGGTCTGTAGGGGTAGTTATCTATTTCTTCCCTGGTTGTAATACCGCTGAGCACCAGGAGGGTGTCGATCTCCGATTCAAGTCCGCATCTTATATCAGTATCCATCCGGTCGCCTATTACTATTGCGTCTTCGCGTTTCACGCCGAGTCTCTTAAGTGCGATCCTCATCATCAGTGGATTTGGCTTGCCGACAAAATATGCTTTTTTACCTGCGGCTATTTCAATAGGAGCGATAAGAGCTTTTACCGATGGAGTAATGCCATTTTCGACAGGGCCGCTGATATCAGGATTGGTACCTATCAGGCGTGCTCCTTTCAGTACCAGGTTGACAGCCTGTTCGATCTTTTCGAAATTATATCCGCTTGTATCACCGACCACAACATAGTCGGGATTCACGTTATTGGTTGTATAACCGGCACTGTACATAGCGTGGATAAGTCCTGCATCGCCAATAATAAAAGCGCTGCCGTTAGGCTTCTGACTGGCCAGGAAGCTTGCGGTGGCAAGGGCGCTGGTATAGAAATGCTCTTCAGTGACGTTTATACCGAGCCTATTGAGTTTTTCATGCAGCTCCTTGGGAGTCTTCTGGCTGGCATTGGTGAGAAAGAGGTATTTTTTTCCGTTGTTTTCCATCCAGTTCAGGAAATCATTTACTCCGGGTAGTATTTTGTTCCCGTGATAAATGACACCATCCATGTCGATAATGAAACCCTCCTTGCTTTTTATTCTGTCAGTTATATTTTCCATATTTTTTTAATGTAGGACAAAGATATTAAAAGCAATCATCCGTTTACAACTTTACCCCCCCCCTTTACATTTCCCCCCAGGGGGGAAAATGCCTGAATTGAACTCCTTCCCCAGCGAAGGAAAACCAGCCCCGCTTCGGTGAGGGCTATTTAAGCGATTGGGCCAGCCTGTTGTGTGGCCCCTTCCCCTTTGGGGGAAGGCTGGAATGGGGGTTTGTTAAAAAGATAATTCATTTTAAAATCAACAAAGAAATCACACTCCTTCCTTATTCAAACCTATCGTTTTCTGGTCTGAGAAATCATGTTTCGAAGTATGTCCGTTCAGTGGAATGATTTTCTCATGAATAGCATCGATCAGCCAGTCGGGCTGAGGGAAGAAATATTCTTCCATTTCGAATGCAGGTGTTATCCAGTTCCGTGATCCGATGGCTACAGGAGGTGCATCGAGATAATCGAATGCGAGTTCTGTAATCGTCTGAGCCATTTCCTTCAGGAAAGATCCCCGTGAGGAGGCATCGCTTACGAGAAGGATCCTGCCGGTTTTTTTGATTGATTCGATGACAGGATTATAGTTAAAAGGAACGAGTGTCCTGGCGTCAATTATCTCGGCGCTGACATTATATTTTTCCTTTAATGTATCGGCTGCTTTGATCGCCGGATAGAGTGTGGCGCCTATTGTAAGTATTGTGATGTCGCTTCCGGTTCTCTTTATATCGGGTTCACCGAAGGGGATTTCGTAATATCCTTCGGGTACACCGTTTTCATGGAACATCTCGCCAATATCGTACAGTCTCTGGCTTTCGAAGAAGATGACCGGGTCGGTACCCTGGAGGGCAGTGTTCATAAGCCCTTTGGCATCATAAGGCGTAGCCGGGAAGACAACTTTCAGGCCAGGTATATGAGCCGTCAGCGACGACCAGTCCTGGGAGTGCTGTGCTCCATATTTCGATCCTACTGACACCCTTATGACTACAGGCATCCTGATAATATTTCCGCTCATTGCCTGCCATTTCGGAAGCTGGTTGAATACTTCATCGCCTGAGCGGCCCAGGAAGTCGCAGTACATAATCTCTGCAATTACCCTGCCGCCGCACATACCGTATCCGATAGCTGTTCCGACGATTGCACCTTCGGAGATGGGTGAGTTAAATAGTCTCTGGTAAGGAAGAGCCTCAGTAAGACCGCGGTAGACGGCGAATGCGCCACCCCAGTCGCGGTTTTCTTCACCCCAGGCTGCAAGAGTGGGATCCTTGTAAAACCTGTCTATGATAGCTTCAAATATCCCGTCGCGCAGCTGATAAAGTTTTGCCTTCGATACAGGTTTGCCCTCTTTATCCTTATAAAACCTCTCCTTTGTTTTCAGCGACTTTACCCTGGGATTTTCTTCGAGAGGTATTAATACTTCCGGAGTCCGGTCTTCCATCTTATCGACAGAGTCATTTGAAAACATCATTTTTCCGATAGCATCGGGATCGCTGTTCAGGTCGAGTCTCGGCGAGATTTTATCATCGATCGCCAGGCTGAGAATATGTGTTATCAGCTCTGTTGTCTCATGTCTGATTGTGTCGAGTTGATCCTGGGTTGCAATGGCAGCTCCGGTAATTTCATTTCCATAAGAAACGATAGAATCTTCTTTTTGCCATGCTTCAATTTCCTCTTTCGACCTGTACGATGATGCATCGGAAGGAGAGTGCCCGCTGATGCGGTAAGTGAGTGTATCGAGAAGGACAGGTCCTTTCTTTTCTTCGAGAAGCTTCTTTTTTCGTTTGAAAGCGTCGATAACTGCCAGCGGGTTATATCCGTCGATACGTTCGGAGTACATCGATTCAGGATTTACGCCCGCACCCAGCCTGGCAAGGATCTCATAGCCCATAGTCTCTCCCATCGTCTGTCCGCCCATTCCATAAAGATTATTCATTATGTTGAATATCAGGGGCAGTCCGCCTTTATAATCACCTTCCCAGAGGGTTTTGTACTGATCCATCGTTGCAAAGCAGATACCTTCCCACACAGGGCCGCAACCTGTCGATGCATCGCCTATATTGGCAACTACAATGCCGGGTTTTTTGTTGATCTTCTTGTAGAGAGCAGCCCCTACAGATATGTCGCCTGATCCTCCAACGATGGCATTGTTAGGGTAAATTCCGAAGGGAGTGAAGAAAGCGTGCATAGAGCCGCCGAGGCCCTTGTTGAACCCGTTTTCGCGTGCAAAGATCTCTGCCAGAGCTCCATAAAGCAGAAAGTGGATTGAAAGATCCTTCATATTACCCTGGAAACCTTTTTCCACGACTTTGAGTGCTGTTCCGCCGAAATAATTGCTCATGATGGAATTGAGCATATTATCGTCGAGCTTGTTTATTGCAGAGAGGCCTTTAGCCAGTATCTCGCCGTGGCTCCTGTGCGATCCGAAAATATAATCATCGATGCCCAGGTTATATGCCATGCCTACTGCTGCAGCCTCCTGTCCAATGGAGAGGTGTGCCGGCCCGGGATGGTTATAAGCTATACCATTGTATTCATTCTTTGTTTTTATAAGGTTGATCATGGTCTCGAATTCACGGATAATCACCATGTCACGGTAGATCCTTATAAAATCCTCCCTGCTGAAATTCTTTTTCTCATCAGCAATGGTCTTATTATACTGGTTAACGGGGATCTTTCCGAATTCTATGAATTGCGGTTTCCTTACTACTTTCGGGTTGATGTTCTGACTTTTTGGCATTGGTTCTTTGTATATAAGTTCTTTATAATCATTGTCGACCCCCGGTCCGCTGCGCGTCCCACCCCCTGTAGGGGGTCTAATCCTGTCCTGTATTTAGCCCCCCGGCATGAAATCCCGCGGAGCGGGAGGGGGTGGCTAAGCCGGGGGTCATTTGCTATATACCACCTTTCCCCCTGCAATCGTATAATCAACCTTCGTCTTCATAATTTCACTTTCGGGGATCGTGAGCAGATCCTGGTCAACGATCACAATATCAGCAAGGTATCCGGGTTTGATCTTTCCTTTGCGGTCGTCCATGAACTGGGCATATGCTGAACCCAGGGTATAGTATTTTATGGCTTCCTCCATAGAAAGCTTCTGTTCAGGGAACCAGCCTTCGCCTTCCTCGCCAAGACGGTCTTTCCTGGAAACAGCAGCATAGAGTCCTTCCATTGGGTTCAGAGGCTCTACCTGGTAATCAGTACCGAATGCAA
>JAKLFN010000008.1 GCA_022711195.1 Bacteroidota bacterium | reverse complement strand
GATATAATCGCCATGAAGGATGTAAAGAATATTGAACAGTACAGTGCAGTAGTTGCAGGGAGTGCAATTCAGGCTGCAAAATGGCTTCCCGAGGCGATTGATTTCCTTGTTGCCAACAAGAAAGAATTAGTAAAAAAACCCTTTGCTGCCTTCCAGGTGTGTATGACTCTTGCAATGCCGAACAGTGAAAAATACCGCCAGGGTGTTTCGGCCTGGATGGATCCTGTGAGAAATATTGTAAAACCGCTGAAGGAAGGGATCTTCGCAGGAAAGCTTACCCTTAAAGAAGTGCCTTCATTCAGCGACAGGCTGAAATTCCGGATAAGCATACTGATTGGAGTGTGGAAAGAGGGCGATCACAGGAACTGGGATGAAATAAAGAAATGGTCGGAGGAATTGCATGGATTGTTAATAAAATAACAGATGGAACGGCGAAAATTCATAATCAATAACGGTATAATGCTGGGCGGAGTGCTTGTCGCACCGCGTATCATTGCATTATCAGAAAATATTAATGGGTCCCAGGAATTTGTCACAAAAAGGCCGCCATTTGAGAAAAGGAGCTTCACCAGCGATGAAGTTGAAAAGAGCATCATTAAAATCAAACCTGAGATCACCGACAGGAAGCTGGCCTGGATGTTTGAAAACTGCTATCCAAATACACTCGATACCACCGTAGATTATGAAGTCATCGACGGTAAGCCTGATACTTTTATAATAACCGGCGATATCGATGCAATGTGGCTTCGCGATTCCACAGCACAGGTGTGGCCTTACATGCCTCTGATTGTGAGGGATGATAAACTCCGCGATATGATAAAAGGGCTCATTAACCGCCAGATGAAATGTGTGCTTACTGATCCCTACGCAAATGCCTTCTACAAAGATCTTACAAAGGAATCGGAATGGAAGAGCGACAGGCCATCGCCTGCCCCCGGGGTTCACGAGCGAAAATGGGAGATCGATTCGCTATGCTATACCATAAGACTTTCATATCATTACTGGAAGCTTACCGGTGACACAAGTTGTTTCGATACCGACTGGAACCGGGCGATGAGGCTCATAGTAAAAACATTCCGTACAGAGCAGAGGAAAGATGGCACCTCACCATATTTTTTCATCAGGAGAACGACAGCAATGATCGACGCCCCTGTATTCAGCGGAACCGGAAGGCCCGTAAAGCCCACAGGCATGATTTGCTCTATGTTCCGCCCGTCGGATGATGCCACAATGTATCCATACCTCGTGCCGTCCAATATCTTTGCAATGCTATCCTTAAGGCAGCTTGCTGAAATTTACTCAGCCATTCTCAGGGATCAGCAATTTGCCGGTGAGTGCAACAGATTCGCCGATGAAGTCGACTCTGCAATAAGAATTCATGCAATATCGAGGCACCCGCTTTTCGGTAAGATCTATTCATACGAAGTTGACGGATTCGGGAACCGTGTCTTTATGGATGATGCGAACGTTCCTTCTCTTATGTCGCTTGCCTACCTGGGTGCACATAAGAACGATGATCCAATCTACAGGAATACCCGTAAATTCCTTCTGAGTGATTCGAATCCATATTATCTCCGGGGATCTGCTGCTGAAGGGCAGGCAAGCCCTCATACCGGCAAGGAAAAAATATGGCCCATGGGGATCATTTTACGGGCCATGACCAGCAGTGATCCCGCCGAAATAAAACAGTGCCTGACGATGCTCAGGAATTGTGATGCCGGGACAGGATTCATGCATGAGGCTTTCCATAAGGATAATCCTGCCGATTTCAACAGGAGCTGGTTCGCCTGGGCAAATACGCTTTTCGGCGAGCTGATAATAAAAATATATAGTGAGCATCCTGAAATACTTTCGGCGTAATTTTTTATATTTAAAGAATTAACCTGAGACCGGTTGATATTTCTACTTATTGCCGAACTAAATAACTCCTGCCAATGAAAAAAATTTTAGCTCTGCTGTTAATTACATATGCCTCACAAGCATCGGGACAGAACTATACAGTAAATTTTACGGGAACAGGAGAATCGGCTTCTGTGGCGACAGTAAAAGTTGAGAATCTGACAACAGGAGCGACTCTTGAGATTAACGGTACAGATCTACTGCGGCTGACATTACCAACCGGAATTGATGAGGATTCAGAGACCGCTTACCCTCGATTAGCACTTTATCCTAACCCGATGTCGGAATATTCTGATATGATGCTTCCTGACCATGTTTATGGTGAGGCAAAAGTCTTAATTACAGATATATCAGGGAAGGTAATTTACAGCAGGAAGATTTATAACGATTCTCCGGGCAAAAGTTTCAGGATATCGGGCCTTAAAAATGGTGTTTACATCATTAATGTAAATGCCGGTAACAGCTCCCTTTCCGGCAGACTTGTTTCCGTAAGCAATGCAAATGGCAGTGTACATATTGAAGATATAAGTAATTCTGTCGACCCGGCAGGTGAAAAGATCAGGACTAGTTTTCCAAAAGGACTGGCTGAGACTGTCGACATGCCATATAATAACGGCGAGAGATTGAAGTTTACAGGCATATCGGGTGATTTCACTACAATAGTCACATCCGATTTTGCATCCGACAAGGAGATCATTTTCAAGTTCGTAAGGTGTAAGGATGGTGATAACAGGAATTATCCGGTCACCGAGGTAGGCACCCAGACCTGGATGGCGGTAAATCTGGGCACTGAATCTTACAGTAATGGTGATCTTATAGGGACTACTGATCCTCAGACATTAAATATATCCACTGCTGTAAACCCAAAATATGTATGGGTATATTATGCCTACATGGTGACCATCGATCCTTTAGTAAACGGCCGGTTGTATACGTGGCATGCAGCTGTTGACAGTCGCGGGCTATGTCCAACAGGCTGGCACCTTCCGACACGCGACGAATGGAATACTCTTTTTACCACTCTGGGCGGAGCAACGATTGCAGGCGGAAAACTTAAAGAGACAACATTTGCCCATTGGGAAAGTCCTAATACCGATGCTAACAACTTTTCCGGATTTACTGCCATTCCTACAGGAACCCGGGCTCCCGCAGGATCATGTACCAATTATACAAAGTTTTCTTCACTCTGGTCTTCCACAGAAAAAGATGCAACCTATGCATGGTATTGTGCCCTGGGATATAATTTCGGAGCGGCATATTCTGATGTGAATACAGCCAAGAACGTCGGTCTGGGGGTACGGTGTATAAAGGATTAACAACTTAATCCATATAAAAAATATTAAACACTTTTCACCGGAAATGTACCAGAAAGATTACATACTTCGGATGCTGGAAATGATCAGGGAGCTGATAATGGGAATTCTCGGCCTCATCAAGAAAGGCGATCTTGAAAAGGCCGGTGATCAGCTCGACAGGCTTTATTATGATTTTCTAAAGGAAGATTCTGCTTTTTTCACTGCAATACCCGCCGGTGAGCTTACCCAAAAATTACTTCATGAACATAACTATACGGAAGGACACCTCGAGATCCTTGCCTGGCTATTTGATACCGAAGCCGAGCTTAACCTGGTACGTGGAAATAAAGAAATGTGTCTTGAATTTTCCCGGAAATCACTGAAACTGTTTGAGTTTATCGATAATGAGCAAAAAACTTATTCTGCAGGCAGGCTGGGAAAAATGACATCGATCAGGAATAGGATTAAATCACTGCAATAAAAAAATTAAATAGAAACCCTGTCATTCTGAGTGAAACGAAGAATCTTTATGTCTATCCGGAATCAGTAAAAAATAATTATTTTTGATAAGGAATTCCCCACCACTTCCTGAGCCGCCGGGGAAACTTTTTCAGATAATCAAAAGTGAACAGCCATGAGCATTGATGCCGATGTAAAGAAAAGCTCCCTGAGAACCAACTTGTTTAAGAAAACAAAAAAGATTTTCAGGTGGGTCATAACCCTGTTAATAGTCCTTCTCGCAGCATTCATTTACTGGAAATATTTCTACACATACAGCGAGGGTTACAGGGCAGGCCTTCTGCAGAAATTTTCAAACAAGGGAACATTCTTCAAGACTTATGAAGGAGAAATGATCCTCAGCAGTGTCGCCTCAACACGTGATATTGCAATCGCTTCTGAAAAATTCCAGTTCACATTGATAAATAAAGATCTTGTGAGACAGTTCGACACGCTTCAGGGTGAAAATGTTATTGTCCATTACAGGCAGATGAATAGCGCAGTATTCTGGAGAGGCGACTCAAAATATCTTGTCGACAGCGTAAAGGTGAAGAGGTGAAGGCTATATAACTTTCTTCAATATCCCCATAACACCCCTGATAAAAGTAGCGCTGGTCAGAACCTTTACTACGGGATTGGCAGCTGTTCTGCGGGTCCTTGTGGCGGTTGTTCTTTTACTCCTGGCTCCTCTTCCCGCTCTCCCGCTCTCATATTCTCTTCCCCACTCCTTTTCCTGCTTCGCCATCTCCTTCTGTTTCTTTATCCATTCCTCCTCTGCTGCAGTATCGGCTTTCTCCTTGTCAATCAGGGCAACTTTTTTACCTAAAATCTCGTAAGCGCTTTCGCGGTCAATAACCTGGCTGTACTTAGTCACAAGTTGTGATGCCCTGTTTATGTTGCTTATTTCTCCGGGACTGAGAATATCCATCCTGCTCATAGGCGATCGCAGCATCGTTGCAGCAAGAGGAGTGGGAATTCCTTTTTCGTTCAGGGCAGTTACCAGCGCTTCACCTATGCCAAGAGAGGTGATAGTGTCTTCTGTTTTATAATAATCTGAGAGAGGATAATTCTCTGCTGTAAGCTTAATGGCTTTCCTGTCGACAGCGGTGAATGCCCTGAGAGCATGCTGTACTTTTAAACCCAGCTGTGCAAGCACGCCGTTTGGAACATCAGAAGGGTTCTGTGTGACAAAGAAAACACCAACACCTTTCGACCTTATCAGCTTCACAATATTCTCAATCTGATCGAGGAGAGCCTTGCCGGCCTGTTTAAAAACAAGATGTGCCTCGTCAATAAATATCACCAGTTCAGGTTTGTCGGCATCGCCTTTTTCAGGCATCTGGCTGTACACCTCTGCCAGTAGTGAAAGCATAAATGTTGAGAACAGCTTGGGCTTATCCTGAATATCTGTTAGCCTGATGATATTTATATATCCGTTCCCGTTGTTGTCGCGCCGCATCAGATCATGAATATCGAATGAAAGCTCTCCGAAGAAAAGCTCAGCTCCCTGCTGTTCAAGCTCCATTATTTTTCGCAGTATTATTCCGGTTGAGGAGGTGGAAACTTTCCCGTATTCATTTTCGAATTCCTGTTTTCCCTCTTCGGTAACAAACTGTATTACCTTCTTCAGGTCTTTCAGATCGAGAAGAGCCATCTGCCTGTCGTCGCAGTATTTAAAAACTACAGCAAGAACTCCACCCTGGGTATCATTCAGGTCGAGTATTCTTGAAAGAAGTACCGGACCAAATTCCGAAACAGTGGCCCGGAGTCGTACACCGTCCTGCTGTGAAAGAGAAAGAAGCTCAACCGGAAATCCTTTTACCGAATATGGCAGGCCGATCTTAGAGTGTCGTTCAGTAATAAAAGGCTTCTCCTCTCCGGGCATTGCCACTCCGCTCAGGTCACCTTTTACATCCATCAGTAAAACGGGAACACCTTTTTCCGACAGCTGTTCAGAAATTACCTGGAGGGTTTTGGTTTTTCCTGTTCCTGTAGCGCCGGCAATAAGGCCATGCCGGTTCATTGTCTTCAGGGGCACCTGTACCTTTGTGCCTGAAACTGCCTGGCCATCAAGAATTGCAGCACCAAGAATTATTGAATCGCCCTTGCATGAATAGCCGTCGTTGATATGTGCCGCGAATGTCTCTTTTTTATCCATGATCGTACCTGTTAATTTTTCGCAATTTAGCTGAATAATCCACATCAGGGAAAATTGTAATTAAATATTTTAGTGGAATCGTGCGTACTGAAAATAAAAGTGTAGTTAATTAGCTTTCAGCAGTGAATATGTAACTGTTTAGCATTATGTAATAAATAATAAAATGACAATTCTAAAATATTCTGATTATATTTGAAGAACAATCTCTAACAAATTTATTTATCATGCTTGAAAAGTTATTAGGTACTCTGAAGTCAGAAGTCGGATCACAGATTATAAATCAGACCCAGCTTCCGGCGAACAAGCTCGATGGCGTTTTCAAAGTCATTGGCGATGTAACTAAAAAAGAAGTCACCTCCCAGATGTCTGGCGGCGGACTTGGCAACCTGCTAAACCTCTTTTCCGGACAGGCAAATAATTCTGCAGCAAATCTCATTCAGAACAATATTGCTTCCGGCGTGGTCAGCGGACTTGTGAGCAAGCTCGGGCTTACACCCGACATGTCGAAGATGATTGCTACCATTGCGGTCCCGGCAGTTATAAACCTTATTACGAAAAAGAACAGCGCCACTCCTGATGATGATCCGTCACCGCTGAAAGAAATTTTCGGCACAGGCAAATCGGCAGCTATCGGCGGGATTGCAAAAGGAATTCTCGGAAAATTCCTTAAAAAATAGAAGAAGAATATCCTATCTTTATTTCAACTATAACCTTTAAAAAGTAGAAAAATGGCAAAATTTGAAGTTTACCAGAGTGGAAAGAAGAGTGAGTTCAGGTTCCGTCTTAAAGCCGACAATGGTCAGACAATCCTCAGCAGCGAACCATACTCATCAAAGGCTGCATGTCTTAACGGGATTTCTGCAGTGAAGAAAAATGCTAAAGATCCTAAAAGAGTTACAAAAACACAGACTCCGGGTAAAATGTTCCGCTTCGCTGTAACGGCAGGTAATAATGAAGTGATCGGAATAAGCCAGAATTACAAGAGCGAAACCGGCCGCGACAACGGAATCGATTCCGTAAAAAGAAATGCTGCCAGGGCAGAAATAAAGGAGATAATAAAATAAACATCTCCGGCACATGCGAAGAACCTATACAGCCATGCTTATGCGTGGCTGCATTGGTTTATTGATATGTAGTACCAAAATTAATCCTACAATGAAAACCAGATTTATAATACCAGCATTAGCATTTTTCTTTTTATGTTCCATATCTTACGGACAGGTTACCGAAGGCGAAAAGAATCTCCGGACACTCTCTTCCGACACTACACAGGGTTGGAAGAAAGGAGGTCTCCTTTCAACAAATCTTGCACAGACATCCCTCACAAACTGGGCTGCCGGCGGTCAGAATTCAGTAGCCATAAACGGCATATTCTCACTATTTGCCAACCTGAAACAGGGAAAATCTGTCTGGGATAACTCCCTCGACCTTGGATATGGATTACTGAAACAGGGGAAAGAAGATTTCAGGAAGACAGATGATAAAATTGATTTCCTGTCGAAATATGGAAGACAGGCATTCAAAAATTTCTATTATGCTGCATTGCTCAACTTCAAGACACAAATGACACCCGGTTATAACTACCAGTCGACTCCCAAATCAAAAATATCAGATCTTCTTTCACCGGCATACCTGCTCACCGCTGTAGGTCTCGACTATAAACCAAATGCATACTTCAGTGCATTTATTGCCCCTTTAACAGGTAAATTCACCTTTGTAACCGATGATGTACTTTCTGCAGCAGGAGCATTCGGTGTCACCCCCGGCGAAAAATCAAAAAGTGAACTTGGAGGATATATAAGGTCTATATATACAAAAAACGACTTCAAGGGCGAGTTCATGAAGAACATTTCATTTACAACAAAGCTCGACTTGTTCTCAAATTACCTCGATAATCCCCAGAATATAGACGTAAGCTGGGAAACACTGATCGGGATGAAAGTCAACAAGTACATCAGTGTAAGCTTTAATACACACCTGTTGTATGACGACAATATTTTAATAGCACTTGACAGGAATGATGACGGCGATATGGATGATGCGGAAGATGTTCCTGGAAAAAGGATCCAGTTCAAGGAAATATTCGGAGTCGGATTCTCCTATAAATTTTAATATCAAAACAATTAACTAATTAAACTTGTCTATGAAACTGATTGATGAATTCAAAGCTTTCGCAATGAAAGGCAACGTTGTCGATATGGCTGTCGGTATTATTATCGGTGCAGCATTCGGCAAAATAGTATCGTCACTGGTAAGCGACATCATCATGCCTCCTCTCGGTATGCTGATAGGCGGAGTTAATTTCACCGACCTGAAACTTGATATTAATCCCGGGGCCAACGAAGTATGGTGGAACTATGGAAACTTCATCCAGGTCTGCTTCGACTTCCTGATCGTTGCACTTGCAGTATTCCTGGTAATTAAAGCTATTAATGCTGCACAGAAGAAAAAAGAAGAAGCACCCGCTGCACCGCCTGCTCCTCCTGCACCCACAAAAGAAGAAACCCTTCTTTCAGAGATACGCGATCTTCTGAAGAAATAATCCGTTCGGAATAAGAAAATAAGAACTTCCACAGAGGAGATCAGGAGAAGACACAGAGTACCACAGAGAAATATTATCGAAAAAATCTCCGTGTGACTCTGTCTTTCTCTGTTAAACTATGTGTAAGTTTTTTTTATTAAATGAGTATCGGGAATCATACACCAAACTCCATTGATTTTCTTCGTTTACCCCGGCCCCAGGGGGAGCGAAGAAAATCAATTGACTCCCCCTGGGGATGGGGTAAAACAATTGATTTTCAAGCGTAATGCGATTCATTATTAAACATTCCTGATACTCATTTTTTATTATTACATATTACCAGTTAAATACAGGCATTCATGAATAAAAAATTCATTCCGTTATCTGCCATTCTGATATTTTTTGTATTCAGGTTAAGCGGTCAGAATACCAATGGTGAGTTAAAGATATGGTTCACAAAACCTGCAGAAAACTGGAATGAAGCCCTTCCTGTGGGAAACGGAAGCCTTGGAGCAATGATATTTGGCGGCATCGAACATGAAAGACTTCAGCTTAACGAAGAATCTGTCTGGACCGGTGAGCCGCGCTGGGATGCAAATCCTGAAGCGCTTAAAAACCTGCCCGAAGTCCGCAGACTGCTCTTTGATGGAAAATATGCTGAGGCAGAAAAGCTTGCTCAAAACGGGATCCTCGGAAAATTTAAACGCGACAATGCATCGTCATACCAGACCCTGGGAGACCTTACAATTGATTTCGGACCCCAGAAAGGAGTATCAAATTACAGGAGAGAGCTCGACATCAGCCAGGCTGTTGCCAGTGTCAGTTACAGGACAGGCCAGGTAAATTATCTCCGTGAAATATTTTCCAGTGCCCCCGGACAGGCCCTGGTAATCAGGCTTACGGCTGACAGGAATGAAGCCATCTCTTTTACCCTCCGGCTTTCACGCCCGGGAAACATGGCTAAAATAACTGCATCGGGAAATAATATCTCTATGAATGAACATGTCGGCAATGGCGTCGGGGTAAAAATGGATTCACGCCTGAGGGTTATTGCTGATGGCGGGACTGTCAGGTCTGCCGGCGATAGTATAAAAGTAGACAAGGCAAATGCCGTAACGATACTGCTGACGGCAGCTACAGATTATTTCGGGAAAGATCCGGAAGAAACCTCGATAAGCAGGATTAACGCTGTATCTGAACGTTCCTATGAAACATTAAAAAAAGAACATATCGAAGATTACTGTTCATTTTTTGACCGTGTATCAATAGATCTTGGTTCAAGTGACGGCAGCTATTTTACTACTGACGCCAGGCTTACAGCCATGCAGAACAGCTATACTGATACTGACTTAATAGAGCTCTATTATCAGTTCGGCAGATACCTTCTTATTTCAAGCTCCCGCCCAGGCGGCCTCCCTGCCAATCTCCAGGGTATCTGGGCCGACGGACTAAAAGTTCCATGGAGCGCTGATTATCATATAAATGTCAATATACAAATGAATTACTGGCTGTCGGAGGTCACCAACCTCGGGGAGCTCCAGGAGCCATTTATCGATTTTATTTACGCGCTCAGGGATAACGGCCGCCGAACAGCCAGGGAAGTTTATGGCATGAATGGTATTGTTGCTCATTACACCACTGATGTTTGGCATTATACAGAGCCCCTGGGGGCTATCAGGTACGGCATGTGGCCCATGGGGATAGCATGGAGCTGCCAGAATATTTGGGACCATTTCCAGTTTGGGGGCGACATGGAATACCTCCGCAGCAAATCATATACCATCATGAAAGAAGCCTCCGAATTCTGCATCGACTGGCTTACAAAAGATCCTGAGACCGGCTTACTGGTATCAGGTCCTTCAATTTCTCCTGAAAACAGCTTCGTAATTCCCGGAGGCAAGGGAAACGCCAGCATGGTCATGGGCCCGACCATGGATCATATGATCATACGTGATCTTCTACAGAATACAATAAAAGCGGGCGAGGCGCTGAACACCGACAAAGCTTTCCGGAAAAAGCTGCAGAAAACCCTAGACCGGCTTACACCAACCAGGATAGGTAACGATGGTCGTATAATGGAATGGCCCGGAGAGTTTATCGAAGCAGAACCCGGACATCGGCACATTTCACATCTCTACGGACTTCATCCTGGCGATCAGATCACACTTCAGCGCAATCCGGAACTGCTTGATGCCGCACGAAAGACAATAGAATACCGTCTTGCCAACGGAGGAGGACATACAGGCTGGAGCAGGGCATGGATAATAAATTTTTATGCAAGACTCCGAGACGGGGAAAAAGCGTATGAGAATGTAATTGCCCTACTCACTAAGTCAACACAGAACAATCTTTTTGACACGCATCCTCCATTTCAGATCGATGGAAATTTTGGCGGCACGGCGGGAATCACAGAAATGCTGCTTCAGAGCCATGCCGGAGAAGTAGAACTGCTGCCCGCCCTCCCTTCTGCCTGGGAAACCGGGCACGTCTCAGGCCTGGTGGCACGGGGCGGTTTTCTGATTGATATTTACTGGGAAAAGGGAGTTCTCAAACAGGTTAAAATAACCTCAAGGCTGGGCAATCCCCTGAAATTAAGCTATAATGGAAAAACTACTGAGCTTGTTAATACTGAGAAAGGAAGGACATATCTGTACTTTTATGATAAGCAGGGGCTTTCTCTTCAATAACATTTACCAGGATTTAGACATACAATTTTTCTTACTTTTACACCCGTTTAAAAATTAATCTTGCGATGGGAACCTATTACAACAGGGAAATAAACGAAATTATTGCCGGTCTCAATACATCTGCCTCACTAGGTCTGAGTTCCGAAGATGCGAAGAAAAGGCTGGAGGAGTATGGTTACAACCAGCTCGTTTCAAAGAAAAAAAGAACGTTCCTCCAGATGTTCCTGGCCCAGTTCAAGAGCTTCATGATCATAGTGTTGTTTATTGCTGCCATAATTTCGGGAGTGGTGGGCGTCCATGAAGGTGAAGGTCTTCTCGATACATTTGTAATACTCGGAATCCTTATTGTAAACGCACTTATTGGCGCCATACAGGAAAGGAAGGCTGAATCATCACTCGAGGCACTTAAAAACCTGGCAGCGCCGATAACAAAAGTCCTGCGAAACGGATCTGTAAATGAAATCAATACCCGCGAACTGGTTCCCGGAGATATTGTCATCCTCGAAACAGGCGATATAATTCCTGCCGATCTGAGGCTTATTGAGGCTGTCAACCTGAAGATACAGGAATCATCATTAACCGGCGAATCAGTGCCTGTTGACAAGAAAACCATTCTCCTCGAAGGTGAAGATATTTCTTTAGGCGACCGTATAAATATGGCATTCTCGACCGGTATGGTCACTTATGGCCGTGGCCGTGGAGTTGTAACCGGTACAGGAATGCAGACAGAGGTAGGAAAAATAGCTGATATGCTTCAGAAGGCTGAAGAGACAGAAACTCCCATGAGCAGGCGTCTGGGACAGCTGGGAAAACTACTTGGAACAGCAGCCCTGGTGATCTGTGCGCTTATCTTTTTTGTCGGAGTTCTTTATGGCAATTCAATACTTGACATGTTCATGACAGCTGTAAGCCTCGCAGTTGCTGCAATTCCCGAAGGACTTCCTGCTGTATCAACAATTGTCCTTGCCATTGGTGTCCAGAGAATGGTCAAAAGAAATGCTATTATCCGTACACTTCCATCTGTTGAGACCCTGGGCAGCGCAACGGTGATCTGCTCCGACAAAACAGGCACCCTGACACAAAATAAAATGACGGTTACGGCTGCTTATGTGAATCATAAAAAAGATATTATAAACAGGACTGCTCCTGCAAGTGTGCTGAACGAAGAGGAAATGAAGCTCTTATCGATTTCGGTGCTTTGTGCCGATGCCCGGATAAAAAGTGGCAGCGACGGCAAAATATCTTTTACCGGCGATCCGACAGAAACAGCTCTCCTCGATTTCGGAATTCTCTATAATGTATTCAAGGATAAACTCGAAAAGGATTATCCGCGTGTTGCCGAGATCCCCTTCGACTCCGAAAGAAAAAGAATGACCACCGTCAACAGGATATCAGAAAAATCGACGAGGGTGAATGTAAAAGGAGGTCTCGACGAGGTGCTGAGCGTATGCGACAGGATAATCATAGAAGGTAAAATAAGGCCTATAACGGCTGAGGACATAAATTCTATCAGGAACAGCAATGAGGAGATGGCAAACTCAGCGTTACGTGTTCTTGCTATGGCATACAAGGAGCTACCCGAAGAGCCGCTAAAAGTAGAAATAGGGGAACTCGAGAATGATCTTATTTTCACAGGTCTGCTGGGGATGATCGATCCTGCACGTCCTGAAGTACTGGATGCTGTTGCCAGGTGTAACAGTGCGGGCATACGTCCTGTAATGATCACAGGCGATCATAAGAGCACAGCCCTTGCCATCGCAAAGGAGATAGGCATTTACCGCGAAGGGGATATTGCTATCACCGGAGCCGATCTCGAAAAGCTCAGCGACGAGGAATTAAATCAGAATGTCACAAAGTATTCTATTTACGCCAGGGTTGCTCCTGAACACAAGGTCAGGATCGTGAAAGCCTGGCAGAACCATAAGGAGGTGGTGGCAATGACGGGCGACGGAGTAAATGACGCTCCGGCGCTGAAACAGGCCGATATAGGCGCTGCCATGGGAATCGTCGGAACAGATGTCGCCAAGGGCGCTGCCGATATGGTGCTGACCGATGACAATTTTGCAACAATTGTTTCGGCAGTCGAGGAGGGAAGAAGAATTTATGATAATATACTGAAAGCTATCCAGTTCCTCATCTCATCAAATATAGGGGAGATATTCCTTCTTCTTGTGACATCGTTCGTAAACCTGGGAACCCCTCTCCTGCCTATTCACATTTTGTGGATCAACCTGGTTACCGATTCCCTGCCGGCACTTGCACTCAGCGTCGACCCTGCCGAGGAAGATATTATGAAGAGAAAACCGCGCAATTCAAAGCTGGGTTTCATGACAAAAGGAATGATCTACAGGATTTTCTACCAGGGCATAATGATTGGATCCATTCCTCTCATTGCATTTGTAATCGGACTGAAGGAACATAATCTTGTAATGGGACAGACGATGGCATTTGCCACCCTGATGTTCGCCCAGCTCGTTCATGTAAGGAACATGCACTCAAATTCAAAGTTATCTTTTAAAACGAATCCTCTTCTGAACAAGCCGTTGATAGGCGCTATAGCGGCATCGGCATTTCTTGGCCTTATTGTCCTTATCATACCACCGATCAGGGAGGCTTTCAGGCTGACAGCCATGGACACAAAACACTGGCTAATCGTTCTGTCGTTATCGCTAATTCCTATATTCGTAGTTGATCTCTTCAAGCTTCTGAAGATAAACACTACCCGGGATGAAAAAAATTGATGGAATAAGCACCGGCAAGAAACCCTTCGGATTAAGCAGTAATATTATTTACACCGGCATTACGAGCTTTCTGACAGATGTGTCTGTCAAAATGGTCTATTCCGTTATGCCGATGTTCCTGATGTCGATAGGGGCATCAAAGACAAGTCTTTCGCTTATTGAGGGAATTGCTGAGAGCACAGCTTCCCTGGTTAAGGCTTTCTCGGGATTCTGGAGCGACAGGATAGGCAGGAATAAGCCTTTTATGATCATCGGATACGGATTATCTGCCCTTATATTGCCATTATATACTTTTGCCATTGCGCCGGTACATGTTCTTATCCTGAGATTCCTGGAACGACTCGGAAAGGGAATACGAACAGCACCG
The DNA here is from genome assembly GCA_022711195.1 of Bacteroidota bacterium. The sequence goes on along the minus strand of JAKLFN010000008.1, from coordinate 11,432 downwards.
CGCGACAGTCTGATCGCCGGATCAGTAAAGGAAGGAGAGAGCGGGAAAAGTTTTGGCTTCCAGAAAGCCATGGATAACAGCGGCGCCATCGCAGGTCCGCTGGCTGCATTTGCCCTGCTGAGTGCCTTCTCAGAAAACTACCGGCTCATCTTTATCCTGGCCGGGATTCCTGCAATACTGGCAATATTTGTAATTATCTTCAGGATTAAAGAGGCAAAGAAAAAAAAGGAAGAGCTTTTCACTCAATTCCGCTTCCGCGATTTCCCGGCAAAATACTATTTCTTCCTGATCATTGTCTTCATCTTTACTCTTGGCAACTCCACAGATGCATTGCTCCTGGTAAAAGCCAATGAGGTGGGGGTGAAAGTAGCGCTTATCCCTGTTGTATATCTGATTACAAATCTTGTTTCTGTTGCGGCGTCAATTCCCCTGGGTTCACTGTCTGACAAGGTGGGAAAGGAGAAAATAATTGTTGCAGGATTTATAATATACGCAATTGTATATTTTGGATTCGGCATAACAACAAGTCTGGGTGCAATAACCGCGCTTTTTGCCCTTTACGGTTTATATTCTGCCGCTACCGACAGCATCCAGAAAGCTTTCATTTCAGATATAATCGATAAGAACAAGAAGGGGACAGGCATGGGTATTTATAATGCGCTCCTTGGCATAACGCTGCTCCCTGCAAGCCTTATAGCAGGTATTTTATATGACAAGGTCGACTCTTCTGTTCCTTTTTATTTTGGCGCTGCAACCGCCTTGCTATCAGCAATATTAATGGCAATATACTGTCTTAGGTTCTGCAGATCAACCATTTCTTCATAACTTTAACTCCGGTAAAGTACAAAATCATGAAGCAGGTCTTAAAATATACCGGATATATTCTGGCAGTAGTGCTGGCAGGATATCTTATTTACCGGTTCAATTATATAATAATATGGATGCTTATAGCTGCCATACTGTCTTTTATCGGACAGCCGATGGTGCGGTTCTTCGATAAATTCCATATCAGGAAGCTTAGGATGCCAAGGGCAATGAGCGCCATCCTGGCACTGCTGATAATTGTCATTTTTGCAATAGCGGTCATTTCGGTTTTTGTACCTCTTATTATCAGGCAGGCTGAAGCAGTATCATCAATTGATGTCGACCTGCTGAACCGCAACCTGCAGGGACCACTTCAGTGGATTGATGAAAAGCTTCATTCACTCGGGGCAATACCCGACGGTGAAACAATACAGCATTTTGCAGTAGAAAAAATAAAAACAGTTGTCAATATAGGCAGTGTGGGAACCATTATCGGTAACTTCATCAGTGCTGCAGGGAATGTTTTTGTAGGCCTCTTTTCAATACTCTTCATTTCATTTTTCTTCCTGAAAGACGAGAATCTCTTTAAGAATATTCTTCTCACCTTCATTCCGGAAAATAAACACACAGCTGTGACGGGTGTGATTGAAGATTCCCGGAAGCTGCTGATTCGCTATTACCTGGGTGTGCTGCTGGAGGTGGCCGGGGTGATGACTCTTATCACGCTTTTACTGATGATTTTTGGCATTAAAAACGCTCTTCTAATCGGCTTTTTTGCAGGGATCATGAATATCATTCCCTATATCGGCCCTATTATCGGAGGAGCCATCGGAATAACCCTTGGGATCATTTCTACACTTTCAACAGGATCATACAACGAGCTGATGCCGGTGCTTATCAAGATATCGGCAATACTTTTAGCGGTGAACTTTATCGACAACAATATCCTCGTTCCGGTAATATATTCAAAAAGTGTAAAGTCTCATCCTCTTGAGATATTTCTTGTTATTATCATCGGAGGCGGTCTTGCAGGACTTGTAGGAATGCTATTTGCCGTTCCTGTTTATACCCTGCTGCGGGTTATTGCCAGGGAGTTCTTTAACCAGTTCAGGGTTGTAAAAAAGCTTACCGGGCATATAGATGAGGAATAACTTTCCCCCTTTAAAAAAGAAAATATAATTTTACGGCTCATTAAACGGGGAATTACTTACCATTCATACACACAATGGCTGAAAAGAAACAAGCTGTGATCATTGGCGCAGGAATAGGAGGACTGACTACCGCCACCTACCTTGCACGGAACGGGTACAAAGTCGATCTATATGAAAAACACATTGAGCCCGGAGGCAGGTGCGGACAGGTGATCCGCGATGGCCACCGGTTTGACCTGGGAGCGACCATGATGCTTATGCCGGATATCTATCACAATGTTTTTAATTCCCTCGGCATAAAACTCGAACCCGGGACCGATATTTTTCCCCTGGAAAACCTTTATACAATATATTACGACGACGGCTCAAGGCTGGCTTTCACGACCGACAGTGAGAAAATGAAGCTACAGCTTGAGAAAATCGAAAAGGGAAGCTTTGAAAGATCAGAAAAATTCATTTCGTCAGGATATAAGATCTTCAAACTTGGAATTGACCGGCTGATAAACCGGAATTTCTACCATCTTTTCCAGATGGTCAATTTCAGCAATGCAGGGCTCTTATTCAGGCTTAAAGTTTTCATTTCGAACTGGAACTATGCAAAGAGATTTTTCCGGCATCCGCACCTGATGATGGCTTATACTTTTCAGAATATATATGTCGGGCAAAGTCCTTTTGACTCTCCTGCGCTTTTCTCAATGGTTCCCGCCGCAGAGATCAGGGAAGGCTCTTTCTTCGTAAAGGGGGGAATGTTTGGAATAGTGCAGAAGCTGTTGTCGGCAGCCGAATCCTCAGGAGTGCAGATACACCTCAATAAAGCAGTGACGGATATCAGGATCCGTAACAGGAAAGCAGAAGGCCTCCTTCTTGAAGATGGCACTTTTAAAGAAGCCGATGTGGTTGTGGCAAATGCCGACCTACCTTATGTTTACGACAAGCTGCTGCACGACAAGAAGAATACGAAGCACCTGTCGCGGATGAAATATTCCTGTTCCGCTGTATGCCTTCACTGGGGACTCGATAAAGCCTACCCCGGGCTTGACCATCACAATGTCTTTCTCTCTGATAATTTCAGGGAAGGATTTAATAAAATCTTTATTGACAAAACAATAAGTGATACCCCGAGTTTTTATATTCATGCACCGGCAAGAACAGACAGCGATGCTGCGCCGGAAGGACAGGATTCACTTTCGTTCATAATTTCAACCGGCCATATCGACAGCAGCAAGGTACAGGACTGGGGAGAAATTAGGCAGAAGGCACATAACTACGTTGTTGAAAGGCTTAAAAAGGCCGGCTTCACTGATATTGAAGACCACATTAAGTTCGAAATAGCCTATACCCCGGAGAGCTGGGAAAGCGCCTGCAATGTTTCGCGGGGATCTGTTTTCGGCAGCCTCGGCCATAATATCCTGCAGATGGGATATTTCCGTCCACACAACCGGCACGACAGAGTCCATAACATGTATTTTGTGGGGGGAAGCACACATCCGGGAAACGGAATACCAAATGTTCTTATGTCGGCAAAACTTGTGGCAGAAAGGATCATTTCCGGAAAATAATTAGATTTGTCGTACCAATCGGTTTTTTGATGAATTCATTAAAACAGCAATTCCTCGATATTTTCAATACGATAGACTTTCATAAGATCATCGATCATCCAAATATCCTTGTCGCTGCAAGGTTCTGGGAAAATGAAAGATACGAAGCCGCCAAGACCTGCTATAAGTTCATGCGGAATATCGACGACCTGATCGATAATTATAAAGCTGAAAATAAAATTATAGCTCCGGACGAACGGAAATTTTTCACCCGGGATGTTAATGCCTGGATAGGCATCATCCGCGATACAGCCAGGAACAATCCTGTACAAAAGGAGCTTACCGATACTATTGAACATTTCAGGATTCCTTCATGGCCACTCGAAGCATTTGCCCGGTCGATGCTCTATGATATTAATAATGATGGTTTTGCCACCATCGATGATTTTATTGAGTATTCACAGGGAGCATCTGTGGCGCCCGCTTCAATATTCGTACATCTGAACAGCATATCAAAAAAAGAGGATGGTTATACCGACCCCCCTTTCGACGTCAGGGATACGGCAACACCATGTGCACTTTTCAGCTACCTGGTACATATTATCCGCGACTTTCAGAAAGACCAGCTCAATAACCTCAACTACTTCGCCGATGATCTTATCCTCAAGAATAATCTTACCAGGAGTGATCTTCTGAATTTTGCACACGGTGCCCCGGTAAATGATAATTTCCGCAACCTGATTAGAACATATTATTCATTAGCAGATAAATACAGGGAACAAACACAAAATAAGATCCAGGAGATACGGCCTCTTCTTGAGCCCAGGTATCAGCTGAGCCTTGAGATAATCTTCAGCCTTTACCTGATGGTCTTTGAGAGGATAGACATAATAAACGGACGATTCACTACCATGGAGCTTAATCCCTCTCCCGATGAAACGCGGGAAAGAGTCTATAAAACAATTTTAGATTTCACTTCATAGAGAATGAAGAAGATATTGTTTTTATTTCTTTTGATGATCCCAGGGATGCTATGCGGAGCCCCTAAGGAAAAAGTATTCCTTTTCTCATATTTCAAGGGCAACGGTGAAGACGGGCTTCACCTTGCTTATAGCACAGACGGTTACAATTTTAAGGTTCTCAACGATGATAAATCATTCCTTAAACCTGTAGTCGGAGTATCAAAGCTGATGCGCGATCCATGCATAATCCAGACTCCTGATGGCACCTTTCATATGGTATGGACAGCCGGCTGGACAGAGCACGGTATCGGTTATGCGTCATCGAAAGACCTGATTAGCTGGTCGGAGCAGCGTTATCTTAAGGTAATGGAAAAAGAACCGACAGCAAGAAACACCTGGGCGCCTGAGATCGTGTATGATAAGAAACAGAAACAGTTCCTGATATTCTGGTCGACAACTATTCCCGGGCGTTTCCCTGAGACACAAAAAGCCGGGGATACAGGTTATAACCACAGAATATACTGTGTCACCACTAAAGATTTTGTTACAATCTCGGAGGCACGTCTTTTTTATGAACATGGCTTCAACGTAATTGATGCTACCATAAACAGGAACGGCAAGAAATATGTAATGTTCGTTAAGGACGAAACCATCGATCCTCCGCAAAAAAACATCAGGGTTACTATCTCTGACGATTTGTATGGTCCCTTTTCGGCGCCCTCAGAAAAGATAACAGGCAATTACTGGGCCGAAGGTCCAACTTCAATAAAGAACGGAGATACATGGTTCGTCTATTTCGATAAGTACCGTGAGAGGAAGATGGGCGCTGTTGTATCGAAGGATCTTGTTTCGTGGGAAGATATTTCAGATAAGATCACATTCCCGGCAGGGACTAAGCATGGAACGGTGTTCGAGGTGAAGAAGCCGGTGCTTGAGAAGCTCCTTAACCTCCGCTGATCCCATAGCGTTCAGCACATTTCTTCAGATACCATTGAACAATATATGAATTATAATAATTGGACTGCCGCGGTTTGATTATTTCCGATGAATTCATATCGAGCCGGAATTCCCGTGTAATAATGTCATAAGAGATCGCATTGTAATCATTGATGAATATATTCCTGAGCCACCGGGGTATATACGGTTTTACATCTTCCTTCAGACGCTGCAGGCTTTTCCTTACAGGATGGGGATTTGTTTCATTCTCCAGGTTCAGGTTCTTTTCTGCAAAAAGACAATCTCTGAGCACATGCTCATAGAGTCTCCTGTCATTTCTCAGGTCGAAGGGAAGCGGAAGCATATAATCAACCAGCTTATTGTCCCAGAATGGAAAGATATATTCATACCCAAAGAATGAAAACACCTTTGCAGAATTTATTATGAATTTGGCATGCCGTTCTTTCATATCCCACGATTCAACAGTTCTCCAGCCATTGCTGCCCCCGGGTGGAATTCTTTCAGCAATTTGCCCTGCAATATCTCTTTTTGTTTGCCTGTCAGTCACTACGAGTCTGAAATAATTTTTGGCTATATGGTCTGATAACTTTTCCTGCGACAGCGTTCCCCTGAGAGAGGGAGTTACATAGCTGCCTGCAATAAAGTCGCCGGAATACCCCGACATGAATACAGTATGATCAGGAATTAGTTTATTCTGCTTCAGGTGCCTGACTGCAAAGTACTCCTGCATGAAAAACATTCCCGTAAGGTCCGAAACCCAATCATAGTACCTGCTGAAGAAATCATCATGAATAAAATCTTTTATCAGCTTTTCATCATAAATAACCGGCATCCACTTCAGATTGAGCCTTAAAGCCGTTTCTTCCGCAAGCTTCAATTCCGGGTTATCAGCCCTTCCATAAGTATAACAAAGGACGTTATCAGGATGGAATTCTGAAGCCATAAGTGCAACAAGCCTGGAGTCATATCCACCCGAAAGAGGTATTGCAATAAACCTGTCCTGAAGTGCTATGAAATATTCCCGGAATGTGATTTCGAGTATTTCCCTGAATTCTCTCACGGCTGTAGGAAAATCCCTGAAAACACTCTCTTCCACAGAAGAGTTATAATAAAAAGTATTCTGTGCCTCGTCGGTAAGGACTGTTAATCCTCCTGCTTCTACCTGGAAAATATCCTTAACGAGTGTCAGATTGTTTAAGGTATAGCCGCAGGTGAGAAAACTATTATATGACGCCTCATCAAACGAAAGTTTCTCTTTCAGTCCTGCCAGCCTGCCGCAATCATCGCTGACGACAAACTGTCCTCCGATCCTGGAATAAAACAATGGCCAGTTTCTTATTCTGTCTGTTGCAATCCATGTTTCACTGCCGCGATCGACGATCACTGAAAACTGACCATTAGCATTATGGAGCCGCGACTTAAGAGCCTCAACGGTTCCTATTCCTGAAAAGAAATCAAGAAGCTCCCTGTCTCTCATAAACCTGCCCTCATAAAAAATGTATCCGGTGACCCGGATATCTCCCCTTATAAACCATTTATACTTCGAAAGAATAAATTTCATAAATGCAAGTTATGAATTCTTTTCTCATCTGTCTCAAATAAGACTCTGGCGCGGATCTCCAAATCCTTGCCACACCCGCCATTTCTTTTAATGATATTTAACCTTAAAATTCCCGTCAATGATAAAAAATCTGCCGTTAATCCGTATTTTTATCTTTTCAACAAATAATCCAATGAAGAATATATTTAAAACACTAACTATCCTGCTGATTCTTTCATCATTGACTCTCCAGGATTTCGGCCAGAGGCGTGCCCCAAAGTCAGCCCCATCCCAGCCTGCCGTGCCAGCCCTCGACAGCAGCAAGGTCATGAACATGATAGCCGGCCAGGGATTGTATTATAATGTCAGGCACTTTGGTGCAAAAGGCGACAGTGTAACACTCGACACCGATGCAATAAACAAAGCCGTTGAGGCGGCAGCATCTGCAGGCGGAGGAACGGTCTACTTCCCTGCCGGCGATTACCTGAGCTTTTCCATCCGTCTAAAAAGCAATATTACATTGTTCCTCGATAACGGCGCATACCTTATCGGCGCAGTTCCGCGTGAAGGAGAGCCCGGGTATGATCCGCCGGAGCCAAATCCCACCGATATGTACCAGGATTTCGGTCACAGCCACTGGCATAACAGCCTGATATGGGGAGAAAATATCGAAAACATTGCTATCGTCGGACATGGCTGGATAGTGGGAACCAGCGGTCTCACCAGGTCGGGGAGGATGACTCCCGGGCTTGGTAATAAAGCTATTGCACTCAAGCTCTGCCGCAATGTTATCTTAAAGGATTTCACTGTTCTCCAGGGGGGTCACTTCTGCCTGCTCGCCACAGGAGTCGATAATATGACCATCGATAATGTCAGGCTCGACACCAACCGTGACGGCTTCGACATCGACTGCTGCAGGCATGTACATATTTCAAACTGCAGCGTCAATTCACCCTTCGACGATGCAATAGTGCTCAAGAGCTCTTATGGTCTTGGTTTTGCCAGGATGACTGAGGACGTGACAATAACGAACTGTTCTGTAAGCGGTTTCGATATCGGTACATTCCTCGATGGCACTTACCAGAGAAGATATTACGACCGGGTACCGGATCGTGGCGTGGTTACCGGGAGAATAAAATTCGGAACAGAATCGAACGGAGGCTTCAGGAACATAACAATATCGAACTGTACATTTGAATTCTGCAGGGGCCTTGCCCTTGAGACTGTCGACGGAGGCATCCTGGAAGATATAACTGTATCAAATGTTACAATGCGCGATATAATGGGAGCCCCCTTCTTTCTCCGGTTAGGTGCAAGAATGAGGGGCCCCGAAGGTATTCCCATCGGCAAACTCAGGAGGGTGAACATCAGCAACATGGTTATCTATGCTTCCAATCCCGATTATGCATCGCTTTTCCTTGGCATGAACGGCTACGATATAGAAGATGTAAGGCTCAGCAATATAACCCTTCTGCTTAAAGGCGGCGCCCCGAAAGAACAGGCCGAAGTAGCTGTTCCTGAAAAAGACAAGTCATATCCCGATCCTCAGGAATTCGGTAAGATGCCCGCATACGGATTCTATATCAGGCACGTAAAGAACCTCGAAATGTCAGATATTGAGATAAAACTTGAAAATGAAGACCTGCGACCGGCATTTATACTCGATGATGTTAAGGGTGCTTCTTTCTACAATGTCAGAGCAGCAAAAACCAAAGACGTACCCACATTCGTACTGAAAAATGTTACTGATTTCAAAACAGTACAATGCGGCACAATACCAGATAAAAAAATAGAAAAAACTGATAATATGAAGTTTTAAATTCACCACGGAGAACACGGAGTAACACTGAGTTTTCACGGCCCATAAACAGTGTACCTCCGTGTAACTCCGTGCACTCCGTGGTAAAAAAAAAATAAATGTTATGTCCAGATTCTTAATTATTTGTTCAGCATTGCTGATACTGACCTCTGCTACAGCAGACAGATCCAAGACTAAGCCGACTATTTATCTTATCGGTGACTCAACAGTCAAGAACGGCCAGGGCAAAGGCGACGGCGGCCTCTGGGGCTGGGGCGCCTACCTCTATATGTATGTGGATACGAACAAGGTCGCTGTCAGAAATCATGCCCGCGGCGGAACAAGCAGCCGCACCTATATTGATATAGGTCTCTGGGATGAAGTATTTTCAAAACTGAAACCCGGCGATTACGTCATTATGCAATTCGGCCATAATGATAATGGCCCGATCAATGACAATTTCAGGGCGAGAGGAACAATTAAGGGCAACGGTGAGGAAACGGAGGAAATAGATAATATCATGACAAAGAAGCATGAGATCGTCCACTCGTACGGCTGGTATCTCCGGAAATATATCACAGAAACAAGGTCGAAAGGAGCGATTCCGGTTGTATGTTCACTTGTACCCAGGAATAACTGGACAAACGGAAAGGTAAACAGGTCAGCCGACGATTATGCTAAATGGGCCCGTGAGGCGGCATTGCAGGAAAAAGCATATTTCATTGACCTTAACGCTATGATAGCTGACAAATATGAATCGCTGGGTGAAGATTCCGTAAAGGCAACTCTCTTTGGCAGGGACAGCACCCATACACTTAAGGAAGGCGCAATATTTAATGCACAGGTTGTGGCTGAAGGACTAAAATCTCTTAAAAAGTTAAAGATTAAAAAGCTGATACGAATCCAAGACTGACCTTCCCATGGCTGCCGGCTGAGAAGATGTAAGTATATTCTGACACCAGCCTCAGGTTACGCCTCAGAAGATATCCTGCATGCAGCGTGGCTGAAGTATAATCGAGACCTGACATTTCCGATTCAACCCAATTGAAAAGTCCTGTAAGATACCACTTGCTCATATCACCCCTGGGGGCATAAATTACTTCGGCAAAGGCACCTTCGGTCATGACATCAGCAAGCATCGAGCTGTCTGATTCAACAAAGACATCCGAATCGAACCTGCGTACGTACTGGACGTTTACCATCAGCTTCTCGTCAAAATTGAGGGTAAGATCGGGGCCGAACATTTTTATATCGCTGTTAAAAGTCCCCGAAGCGCCGGGAAGCACCTCCCGTCCCAGGTAACCGAACAATCCGACTGTGACGCTTTTGCCCACAGACTGGTTCAGGCGTAACATGTAATTCTTGTATTTGTCTTTATCAAACAGGTATCCCTCACCCGCTTCACCAATACCACAACCGTTAAGCACCTGGCCGACCAGTGTAGTTCCTGTTACGGCGATATCTTTTTCAAGGATTATTCCCCGGTCATATTTCAGGTCGGCAGTTGAATTGCCGGGTACGGTTCCATAGATCTTATATGATTCCAGGGTATATCTCAGTTCGCCTTTAAACAGCGGATCGGAAGCCTGGAACTGACCAATGTAGAAGTTAATACCGGTTTTGAAAAGGTCGCGATACATAAGAAATGCATCCTCAACACCGGCAATATGTCCTCTTTCATTAAGAAGAAAATAGAAGTAATACGAAAGCTTGTCGGATATCTCTCCTCCCGAGAGAATCTTAAGAACAAAAGGGGATCCGAAATCGACCTGTCCGGCATCACCGAAGTTGAATGAGGCAAAGCCATCGAGGCGCAGGGCGAGAGGCAGTTCCCTGAAGAGGGAAAGCTTATCGTCGCCGGTCTGTATAAAATAGCGTGGCGACTCATATTCTGTAAGCCTGAAGCCGTTCCCGGCAAACTCTTCACCAAAACCTTTTAGCCTGGGCATTGCCGGGGAATGGCATACCTGGCAGCTTATCTGGTACTTCCGGGCAAAAGCAGGTATCGCATTGGCATTTTTCACCGGGATCAGGAATATGATCACTATTGATGAAAGCACGACTTTCATGAAGCAGGAAATTTTCATATCGGGAGTGTTTTAGAAAATTATTGTCAGGGTAATATTTTCAGGCTAGTAGAATGTTCATTAACTACCTTTATCTCTGATTCATCAGCCGGGACCTTGAGAATATCAGCCACCGGTTTTACAAGAAGCTGGTAATTAAGTACTGCCTTGACCGACATTTCGCCTGGCGCCACATCGAAAGGAATTTTGAAAGTAAATTTCTCGACTTTTGTTTCTCTCGGGCCTATGCGGTAATCAACGCCCAGCTTTGCAGTATTCCACTGCATTATTGTCATCCTTCCTTCCGGATCGAAATAGGGCATCCTGAAGATCCTGTCGCCGGCGGGTATTCCATCGCGCTGGACACCTTTAAAATCAGGTATCCCGAGAGGTAATCCCATATCCTGGTAGGCCAGGTAATCGCCTGCAATGGTGTACTCCTCTCCCTGAAATCCTTTTGGATTGACTTTAATATGATATACTTTCCCCTTTGCATCGACGGCCTCAACGTGAAGCCAGGCAATACGGTCTTCGACTGATCCGGTGGGAAATTTATGGCCCGTTTTCTGGTTAAAAAGTGCAACTGTCAGTACCACATTCTCTCCGGGTTCGGCTT
>JAKLFN010000079.1 GCA_022711195.1 Bacteroidota bacterium | reverse complement strand
AGTCGCGAAGTGCAGCTTCAGATCCCTGGAACTGGCTGTCGCCGGTGAGAGTGGCATATAGCATATGTTGTGTCAGCGATGCAGTTACATAATTATTTGAGCACCAGATGAAGGGTACTGTGACATTAAAAGGGTCGTTACCTGATCTCTGCTCAAGGATACGGAGCCCTTTTTTCATGTAAGAGCGGTATTTTGACTCCAGTCCGGAGCCGGCCTCTCCGAGGCCTGCATGCCCAAGGTTTACAAAAGGATAGTACTGGTAATGACGGGCAGTGTCTTTTTCGATCCATGGTGTCACAGGTTCCAGTACGCCCCAGTAATCGGCTTTCACGAGGTAAGCAGAATCGCCTGTCAGACGGAACATCGCGAATGCTGCCAGTTCGAGGTCGTCGGTAAAATTATCCTCCTCATAGAAATATGGTGAAACGGTGCATGCTGTCTGTGTAACTCCTATGTCAGTCAGGGCAAAATCCCAGGCCTCTTTTGCCTTTTGTGCCAGCTTATCCGATAGTATCTTGTCATAAGTGCCGAAAACCTGCGATGCCAGTGCAAATGCTGAGGAATATTTGGCGGCGACAGAAGATACTCCTGTTGATCTGTTCTTGTACCGGCTCAGTCCCTGTGATTTTCCCGTTACGAAGTAGACTGGTCTGTATAGCCCTTTACCGTACGACACGGTGTCTTCGGTGGGTATCCGGAATCCCCGGTGGTCGCGGTCGTCAGCAACCTGGTTGTACATCTCTCCTTCCGAGGGATTCATTTTCAGAAGCCAGTCAATCCCCCAGCGAGCCTCATCGAGGATGTCGGGAATACCGTTCCTGCCCTCCTTTCCCGATGCATCGAAATTATCGTCGTACACCGAAGGATTTTTCGAATAGGCAAAAAGCATCTGATACACGGCATTTGCCGAAGTGGTAACATACTGAAGATAATCGCTGGCATCATGCCAGCCTCCGGTTACGTCGATAATCTCACCGGTACGTGTCGGATGATCAACGATAAAACCATCATGTGTATGGCATGAATCTGCGTAATACGGGTTGTAGCCGCATCGCTGCTGACGCATATACCTTAATATATAGTCTGAAACACCATCGTACACATCTGCTCCTATCCGGAAATAATCAGACCTTGTATTCCCCAAAACAATATAATAGCCTCCAGGTGTCTCAAGCCGGGTGAAATTGAGCTGTGCAGCTGAACGCATTCCCCAGTAAGAACCATCGAGGTACCTGACCATTCCTTTATACTTAACTTCACCGGTTATAGCATCGCAGATTGTGAAATCTTTAACAACAGACGGTTCGGTTGAAATAAACACAGCTACCTTGACAGAGCGTGGCAGATAGCCGAGCTGGTTTATTCTTATCCAGCTCTGTCCCGATAAAGTCGCAAAACAGAAAAAAAGAAGAGTCAAGAAGTGAAATTTGATATTCATTTTAATTAATATGACAATCGGGAATCAAATATGAATTTTAAATTAAAATTTGTTTGTTTAATACCGCTAATAATCAATTTTCTCCAAACTATAAATGACCCCCTTTCCCGTTTCCCCCAAGGGGGAAAGGCTTCGTTTTATGCTCCTTCCCCCGTGGGGGAAGGTTGTGAAGGGGGTAATAAAATAAATTGAAAATTTTATTCATGACTCCTGATAATCAATTTATTAGTATTTCTTTTCTAAAACCGAACCTGGAAAATAATGTTTAAGGATCTCACGGTAGGAATAACCCTTTGATCCCATCACCGCAGCTCCTATCTGGCAGAAGCCAACGCCATGACCCCATCCTGCACCTTTTAATATAAAACTTATTACTCCCTGCTCTTCTACCTTCTCCACCAGGAAACATGAACTGTAGAGATGGCTCTTTGAGAGAGCTTTCCTGATCTCCAGCTCCTTTCCGATTATCATTTTTTTCTTTGTCCCTGATATTTCAAGCCGGATAATTCGTCCCGATGCACCCCTCTCAAGAGGTTTCAGTTCTGTTATACTTCCGAAATCAATTCCTGTTTTAAGCCTTACCAGGTCACTAAGTTCCTGTTGGGAGTATTTTACATTCCACCTGTAAAAATCGTTAGTCTCCTGGTCGTAATCGTTCAGCACCTGTTTAAGCACATTAGCGTCGGATGTATTGCAGAAAGCCGGAGGATCGCCGAGTATCCATTTCTCTGCATCAGCATCACCTGTAAGGTTGGTATTAAAACCGGCAGGGATTGCATCATTATCGATTACCTTCTGAAGATAAGGATGGTTTACAGGCTCCCACACGTTCTCAAAAAGTTCGGTAATTCCACCGCAACATTTGTAATAACGTGTGTCGCATATCTTTCCGTTATATGTCAGCACCTCCCCTGATGTCGCATCGATAACCTTTTCAACAGCAGGAGTCGTTTCGCGTGTGATTCCCTGGTATCTCTGGCAATGATCATCGGCACACACATCGAAATCAGCATGATCTTCCCGGTCATACCATTTAATTATTTCACTGTCACTCCTTTTGTCTGAAATATAATCAGCGGCTTTTCCAGCATTTTTACGGCGCTTTTCGGCCTGGGCCAAAAGCCATCCGCGCGAGATCACAGCATGAGCCTTAAGAAGCTCTTCCGACGACGTTGCACTCATCTCGGACGAAATGACACTTTTAAGGTACTCCTCAAGGGAGATAATATTGATTGCAGTCACTTTCCCTTTATTGCTGATGATCTTCAGACATCCCCTGAAAACCTGGTCTTCGAGGCGCTGCCAATGGAAATCGACTCCTATGGTAACCGAGTGTATAGTGAATGATGCTTTATCTTCCTTCTCCGGATCCAGAATAATCCCGTTCTCAACATTATTTTCAATATCACCACCCTTCAGAATAATCCGGTCACCTGAACTGAGAACTTGCCACTCTCCTTTAAGACATAAACCGGATTCCCTGACGCGGTGAGGCGAATTCAGGGTAACGGATATCTCTGTTGCTGACAATATGCCCACCGCTATTTGAGGAATATTTCTGCCTTCTTTCATATAATTGCTTTTACCAGGTTATCTGTTTCAGAATCGTCAAAACAAAGCTGACTAAAAATATTTCTCAGGTTATCACGATTTAGTTTTTCAAAGTCTTCTTCCCTGGCTGTTATCATTACTCCACCCAGGTCGACGGATGCAGGGCTCACCAGTATCTTTTCCTCTTTTTCTCTGAAAAACTGTTCAGGCCTGTGTTTCTTTCTCGGGATTATATGAACGATCCATTCGCCTGAATCGTAAACGACAATGATATTCAGCATCGGCTCCGGCAATCCCGGCTGTATCTTTTCGAGCGAAACAAAGAGCCTATCGAAAGCCATGGCAAGATCGCTTCTGCCAGTACCCTTAAGTGTTATTATTCCCCTCAGGTAATTGCTCCATAGCCATATCTCTGTACTGTACACTTTTCCTGCCAGCCTGGTTAATTTTGCATTCCGGAAATCACTCTCGACAGGCATGAATCCGCTCTCTCCCGCCTGGAAATGAAGATGGTCAGGCGCAGAAGCCCCGCACTGGGGACCGTTGTAAAAAACTGAGAATCCCTGCAATTCTTTTGCAAGGTCGAGCATATCGGTGAAGTTGTTCCTGATCCGCTGGTCGGTATGCTCATTACAGGTTATGGTGAGATGATTATTGAAAATTGGGAAAGGATTTACAAGAATTGTATGGTTTTCATCAAAGATCAGATCTCTCTGCTGAGCCGGTCTGTTGGCTTTACAAAGAAAACAGGGACGGGCACCGACAGATCTTGCATCAACTTTAGCAGCGGAGGAACGTATCCTTTCAGGATTGAACTGAACGAGAACATCAAAATCGCCGAAACCTATACGTTTTGTTCTTACGCTTCTAAGCTGTTCATAATTAGTCTTCGCCAGCTCCCATTCCGTAAGCTGCTGTGAGAATAAAAATTTTACTTTTTCTGTTATCAATGGGCTCAATTATATTATATTTTATTTTCTATCACCCCCTTCCCGACACGGTCTCCCCTGCATGCTGGCTCCTTCGCTTAAATTGCCTACAAGGCAATTTTGTAACGCTCGGCCCTCCCCAAGGGGGCAGGAGTGTCTCTTAAACCTTTCACCCCGTGGGAGGGAAAAAGAAAGGGGGGTTTTTATTTCTCTTCGTTCAACCTTTTCCTTGCCAATAATTCTATCGTTCTTATCCTGTCTTTATAAAGATTGTGTGCATTCATCTTGTTTACATCGAGGGCTGCATCAGAGTTTTCGTCCCATCTTCTGCACAGGTACAGTGGTTCATAGATCCTTCCTATCTGATAGTGCCTGCTGATTGCAAGGCCCACGGCATAATCCTCGCCATAGCTAACATCGGGCACTGTAATTTCCCTCAGCACAGGTGTATAGAATGCCCGTGGTGCACCCAGCCCATTTATCCTCAGAGCATTATTCCTTCCATTCTCAGGAGTCCACTCCTTATGATCGATAATTCCAGGGGGTATATCCTCGAGTTTGAAGTTCACCATTTTATATGATCCTACCACCATGGCGCACTGCTGGTCATAAAAAGCATCTACGATCCTTGTCAGCACATTATTATCGATATACAGATCGTCGCTGTCGAGCTGTACAGCAAATTTTCCGCAGCCCGGATGAAAGAGACCCTCATTCCAGCACCCCCCGATCCCGAGATTCTTCCTTCCCGGGATGACATGTATAACCCTGTGATCCTTTAAGGAAATAGTACGGAGAATGTCAGTGGTGCCGTCTGTTGAATGATTATCAACAACTATCACATTGAATTTAAAATCAGTATTCTGTGTAAGCACGGAGAAAACTGCATCTCCGATAGTCTTTACCCTGTTCTTAACAGGTATTATTACAGAGACTTCATTTTCAAAACTGCCTGTGTCGAAAGATATCTTCCTGAATTCTGGTTTGAGCCAGCCGCCGGCAGCTTTCAGATGGTCGGTACAGGCAATCTCCATCTCTATCTGTACCTCCCTGTTGCGGGGATCGACATAATCGAACTGTTTCTCTCCCGATTTACGGGTATCTTTCTCAATCTCTGTGTATAGAAGCTCCGGTATATGAACGATCTCATATTCCTGGGATATCTTAAGGCGAAGATCATATAATCCGGCGTATCTGAAATCGTTATTCATCCTTTTAACTGCACTTCTGAAGGCTGAAGAACGGTAAAGTACCATCGAACCGAAATTGAAATCATCACGCAGGCTCCCCTCCTGGTAATCGATCAGAGGGTGAGCTGAAAGCCTCCCCTCCTTGTTCTCAAAATAATCTGAGTAGACCATCCCTGCGCCAGTCGATTCAGCTACCTGTACCATCCTGTCGAGTGCAAATCTTCCTGTGTCGAGGGCGAATTGCTTGGTGTATAATAAAACATAATCAGTTGTCAGCGATGACTCTATCTTCCTCAGGGAGTCTACAGATGAAATACTTTCTGTTTTACGGACCCCTGCCACAAGGTCTGATGTTTCAAGCGATCTTATGGTCTGTTCTGAAGTTTCCTCAGCTGAGACCGGGATAAAGCATGTTATCTTTTTAACCATTTTTTTACTATTCTTCAAGAAATTTCAAAATCTGCATCATCAGCTGATCCCTCGATCCTTCGCCCAGTATGGTTTCAAAGGGGAAGCCTAGTATTATTGTCCTGTAAGTTCCGTTATATGAAATGCCGGCAGAGGCGTTATTCTCTGAATACCGGAATGACGAGCTGGCCCCTTTCCCTGCAGGCTCAATTGCATCGGGAGCCTCGGCACTGTATATGTTCACTGACGATCCGGTGTTAAACTCAAAACTTCCTCTGAAAGAAGCTCCGGTGTAATCAGTGGTATATACGCCTCCCGTCTTTACAGAATGGCCTGTTCGTGGCGCAAAATGAAGTGTCTTTGCTGCAAATTTGATGGCAGTCGAATCAGGTGACAGCAACTGGTCGGTACCTGTATAAGAACCCGACATAAAGATTGATGCACCCGAGGTTGTCAGATCGCTGATCCGCTTCATAAATTCAGGTGTGTAAATTTTGAAGTCGGTACGTGAAGTATCATTAAAATACTGTGTCGATTTCTCCTCTCCGAAAAGAAGATCGAATGTTTTGAAATTACCCGGAACAAAATCATCAGAGCAGAAATATTCATCTGACACTGAGAAGAATGAGCGTCCTGCCGACATTATTGATTTCCCGTGTATATATGAAAAGTCATGGGTGTTTCCCGGAATTATTTTGCCGGTGGCATCATTATAGGATGCTCCCCATCCCGGTGCATCATCGTCGAGCCAGGGTGAATTGCGGTTGAAGTCATACTGATCGCCTGTACCGACCACCTCAAGTCCATCAGCCACGCCCCTGTCGTCCCACCAGGCTACCCCGGCCATAGTACCAATATCGAATGTTGCGGGAGCGCATATTCTGTCGAAACCGTTGACAACCACCACAGGGTTCATATCACCCTCCTTAAGGCCCACAGACAGTATCTCCGAATCAAAGCTCTTTCCTCCCCTGTTGGCTGCTGCCACTTTAAAGCTGTAAATGGTGTTGTACGAATCGAGTTCAATCTCAACAGATGTTCCTGTAACAATCATTCCGTTGTCGAAGCCGTTATCACCGACACGTTTATATAATATGTACTTGTCAGGTTTTGCTGTGGGTTCCAGCACATCTTCGACAGGCTTCCATGAGAGTCTTACTTTCTTTCCTGAAACAGGAATAATGGCAAAATTATCTACCGGCAGCGGCTGAACAATATATTCCTTTTCACCTGTATATGAAAGATATTTGAGGATACCTTTATATACTGACCGGCTTACCTGGAACCTGAAGCGAGGGTCGAGGCCAAATTTCTGGTCGGCAAGGTTCTGATGCGAAAGAAGTTCAAGGAGCACTGCGGGCACATCCGGTTTCCTGGCTTCGTAGTATGGCCTGTCCCAGATGCCTCGCCTGGTCCAGCGAGGATTGAAAAGTGACCTGAGATCTTCCACAACCTGTGTCTGGATGATATCTGAAAGTTCCCTGCTGGCCAGCCTCGAAGAGCCGTCGGGAAAACGTCCTTCACCTGACGCTGTTGAATAGATTGCCAGCGTCCCGATAATTGAATCGTTGGGTGTTACACCGGCATCGGTATGAAAAGCAAAGGAGAGGTCGACAGGAATACCCAGGCCTCCCTGTGCCGCGCCTTTTACTTTTTCTGCCGGTTCGCTGACCAGGTAATTAACCCAGAGTGAACGCGACATATAATCATCATTATAGTCATTCTTCCCGGTATTTGGAGTATAAACAACAGAATCAGGCATTCCGGCATACTGAAGCCAGTACCTTGAGCCTTCAACATAACGGGGTTTTCCGCTAACTTTCCAGGTAAAATCACTTGCTCCGATGGCTGGTGATCCGGCTTTCAGTGAAGAAGATTCAACTGCCGACTGACTGTTCCCGGTTATCTCGGCAGAGGGTTTCCGTGCGACATTCCCCATTCCTCCGCCAAAGCGAATGGCATCGAGGGCAATAAATTTTCCATCACCCGTAGTACCTTTAACAGTCACTGATCCGTTCGTAACACTCTTCCCTGCATTGAAAACGAATGTTCCCAGGTAAATCCAGGTCTCACCTCCCATGGTCTGATTAACAGTAAATCCGGTTTTTCCACCTGTATGATTTATGCTATAGGTGACCGAAGAGCTGTTCTCACTGCTGACCGGATAAGAAATATAAACCGCGTATGAGCCCTTTTCGGGAATATCAGGAATATAAACTGCCGAATCATTCTTTATCCTTAATGATGTTCCTCTTAAAAAAGGATTCGTCCCGGGAAAAAGGGTATCTGTTTTAAGAAATCCACCTTTTATCTTTTGTGTAAACTCGTTAACATGTATTACAACTTCGGAGCTGCCTGTTGAGAGGTCATTATCCACAATCACCTCCTTAGTCTGTACGTCCCTTTCCCTTGGAAGAAAGACATTTGCACCTGCATTTTCAAGCATGCCTGTCAGATAGGGAAGGACGTAAGCCATCACTGAAAGGTCCTCGACTGTTCCGAAGAGTCTTGCCCGCTGCCATTCCCACCTGTCGAGATTCATTTCGAAATAGAGTCCGTGGCTGTGCCATAATGCCACCGACCTTCCCGTTAATCCACGGTCAGGATTAAAGTCATCTATCCTGTTTACGAGTTGAGGCCCTGGCTCTCTCCTCACTGGGATCCTTGTGGAGTCAAAAGCCAGGCTGCTCCTGAAATAGTTGGGTACCAGATCCTTAAGGCTTGTATTTCCTGCCTTTACATCTATATTGAATTTTCTGAATTTCTTTCCAAGGGCGCTTTCAGCCGATTGCCTGAACCTGTTTACGCTCTCTTCCCTGAAAGGATAGTACGACAGGTTTGGTGTAAAGAAAAGTGTTATGGTCTTTGATCCCTGGTCAATATTCAGTGAATCGAAGCGCGGATTAGCGATGTGCTTCCAGCCGGTCATAGGATTGCTCCACGACTTCATTTTTTCGGAAGCTGTCTTTTTCATTTTCTGAACATCCTGTGGATACGCCAGGTTGATGTTTAGCAGTAATAAAATGGCTGCAGGGAGAAGCTGCCGGAAGAGGCATTTTTTCATCAGAAAAAAATTTTGACAGAAATATAAGAATATTAGCTCAAAAATAGAAAGTTTTTTAAATTTGTCATACATCTTACAAAAAACATAAATTTTAATACTTTTGTATTGACAAAAAGCCACTTTCATGATTCTTATTGCTGACGGAGGCTCTACCAAGACCGAATGGAGGATAATCAGGGACGGGCAATCCGGTCCCGCTGTCTTTTCTGCAGGAATAAATCCATATTTTCTTACTGCACCGGAGATCGTTGATCTTATACAGAGAGAACTGGAGTTCTTAAAGGGCCAAGCTGTTTCAGAAATATGGTTCTACGGAACCGGCTGCAACAGTGAAGCAAAGAACACGAGGGTCAGCAGCGCCCTGGTAACACTCTTCCCCGGGAGCAGGATTTCTGTGGGAAGCGATCTGCTGGGTGCAGCCCGTTCATTATGCGGCAACTCTCCTGGCATAGCATGTATAATAGGTACTGGCTCAAATTCATGCTATTACGATGGAAAAAAGATCGTTTCAAACATACCCCCTCTGGGTTATATACTTGGCGATGAGGGTGGAGGCGCCGTCCTCGGCAGAAAACTGATCTCCGCAGTTCTTAAGAAACAGGTACCCTCCGAAGTAGCCGAATTGTTCTTCGATACTTATAAGATGAGTACACCCGAGATACTCGACAGCGTATATATGAGGCCCTTCCCAAACAGGTTCCTGGGACAGTTTGCAAAGTTCCTGTCGGCTAATATTCATC
>JAKLFN010000078.1 GCA_022711195.1 Bacteroidota bacterium | reverse complement strand
ATGTTGCAGCGACAGGGGCACGTCCTGCCGGCCAGCGCGCAAGGCGACGTTGCCGCGACCAGCGAACGGTGGGCGGGCCTCCCAGCGCGCCGGGCCGCTGTTCGGAGCGACCACGGTGGCGGCGGCGCCGCCGGAACGGTGGCTCTCTATATTCAGTCTTATTCAAACCTGACACTTGCTGCACGCGGAGGGAAGGGAGGCGATAATGTTGGTTCATTCGGCGAAGGCGGTGGTGGCGGCGGTGGTTTTATTGCTACAAATACCCCGTCGTCGGCTACATCAATTTCCAGATTGTACACCGGAGGATTAGTCGGACAGAGAAATGGCAGTGAAACAGGTACAGGAGGAAATCCAGGGAAAAGCATTTCGACATGGACACCAATACTGAATGGTTTTCTTTTTAATTCAATACGTTCATCTGCAACCAACACACAAACCGATTCTATATGCTCCAACCAGGTGCCAAAACCTGTAACAGGGACTGTCCCTGTCGGTGGATCAGGCACCTATTCATATACCTGGCAAAAGAGTTATGACCTCTCCGGGCTGCCATCCCTGATAGGAGGAGCAATCCTGAAAGATTATGTACCCGCTGCCGCTGAGGCAGATACATTCTGGATCAGGAGAATAGTTAAGGATGAAGTCACCTTGCTCACCGACACAAGCAAATGGGTCCAGATAAATGTAACACCTGAAATCACAGGAAACCTGGTTGGCAAAGACACCATTATCTGCTTCGGACAGAATCCGCTGAACCTTAATCCCCGGAATGCCGGACCTTCAGAGGGTAACGGTCATTATTATTATCAATGGTTGCAAAATCCGGATAATATTAACTGGAACACATCACCGAATGCAACCGGAACGTCTGACGGCAGCTCCTATGATCCGCCGGCCCTGACTGCCACAACATACTACCAGAGGAAAGTAACATCGGGCAGATGTTTCAGCTACAGCTCATCGGTGAAGATAACCGTCCTTCCTTCAATAACCGGAAATACGATGGTAAGCGCCGATACAGTCATCTGCGAGGGGACCCGGTTTAACAAGCTCAGGGTTACGACACCTGGGGGAGGATTTACAGGCGACTATGACTTTCAGTGGCAGGACAGCTCTGCATCGGCAGTATGGCAATCAACCTCTGTGGCTGATATTACTGCCGGTTATATACCCGACACCTCAAAGTTTGCTGCTAAGGAACTTATTTATTTCCGCAGAGTTGTCTATTCCGGCCCCGACAGTGTTTGTGTCAGTAAAAGCGCACCGGTGCTGCTGACCCGCTGGCACAAAATCGGGAACAACTTAATCAGTCCAGATATACAGACTATATGCTCAGGATCCGTACCGGCAAACCTTACAGGAACTGTTCCGGTGATGGGCGATCATGTTAATTATCTCTACCAGTGGCAGGATAGTTCAAAGCTTGCCGGCTGGACAACCCGGTATACATCCTCATCACCATACACACCACCCTCGCTGGCCGACACAACATGGTACAGAAGAGTGGTCGCCTCATCAGCCTGCCGGGATACCAGCAACAAGGTGGTTGTAGATGTACATGATCCGATCATTAATAATATAGTTGAAGCCGATACAACTGTTTGTAACGGAGCTGATCCTGAGGAGCTTAGAGGAAAGCTTCCATCGGGAGGCAATGGAACTTTCGGGTATCAGTGGTATTCATCTTCCGACAACTTTGCTTCAAATAATGTCTCTATATCAGCATCAGGAACTTCACTCGACTATGATCCTCCGGTCTTATCCGCCTCATTATCATATCGCAGGGAGGTTATTTCCGGTGCATGTAAAACGTTCAGCAACGTTTTACTGGTAACTGTACTTCCCTCTATTACTGCAAACACGATAGCACCCGACAAGCCTGAGGTATGTTTTAATACATTACCAAATCCGATATCCGGGACACCACTTACAGGAGGAGCGGGAGGAACACCCACATGGATATGGCAGGACAGCATTGCCGGAGGAGCCTGGACAAACATAGCCGGAGGTTCTTTACAAAATTATACTCATACTTCAAACCTTCAGAAGCAGACATGGTACAGGCGGATTATCAGATCAGGTCCTGCCGATTGTTGCATAGATACATCAGCTATAGCAGTAATCGATACTCTCAGGCTGCCGACAGCTGTGATGACATCGGTTACCGATACAACCATCTGCAACGGCTCAGAGGTAAAGCTCAGGATTACTCTTACAGGTGCGGCAGGCTGGAATCTTGCCTATAATGAAAATTCAACTCCTGTGAATATAAATAATATCCTTACCGGAAAATATACCATTACCAGGGTGCCTGCCGCAGGAAGCAGTGTACAAACATTCAATTATACCCTTGCGGGGCTGACTGATGCCAATGGCTGTGCAGCTGTTGCAGGAGGTTTGAGCGGAACAAGAAAAGCTGTTGTTTACAGGATACCGGTAACAGAAGCAGGATCCGACGACCAGGTTTGCGGTCCGGTTTATCAGTTGAAGGCAGTACCCAGCGACGGAACAGGGATGTGGACTTTTCCTGGCGCAGTTGTCAGCGGCGACCCGTCGTTGTATAATACAACAGTTGCGATCGATTCATCGTTTACCACGGCAAATGTTACTTATAAGTTTATCTGGAAGGAACAAAATGGGATATGTTCATCAAAAGACTCGGTTCTGATCAGGTTTGATAACAGGATCGATCCGGTGGATGCAGGTACCGGTGGCGACATAATGTCGTTCGACAATGCTGTAATGGTAAATGCTTCTGACCTGCTCTCTTTTGAATCGGGCTTGTGGACTATAGAATCAGGCTCAGGCGATATTGAGCTCCCCGAAAGTGATTCTACTTATATTAAGGGACTTGTAACAGGTGAAAATTCCTTCCGCTGGACAGTTACAAACGGGGCATGTGTTCTTTCAGACATTATTACATTTATAATATCGAATCCGGTGATCCCGGAGCTCGTCTCTCCAAACGAAGATGGCATAAATGACGACCTCACAATTACAGGTCTCGATTTCAACACACAGACAATCGAGCTTACTATACTGAACGGAGCAGGCACGCCGGTATTTTCAACAACAAATAAGAACGGCAACTCTGAGTGGGAAAACTGGAACGGACTGAATTCAAAAGGCGTCGAGATGCCTGAGGGAACTTATTATTACCTGCTTAAGGTTAGCTCGGGTAAAGTGCCCGGAAACATTTCAAAAAGGAGTGGTTTTATAATTTTAAAGCGTCAATAGGTTGAAAAGGACGTGTTTATCTATATTACTTGGTCTGCTTCTGATAGCGATGGATTTATCGGGGCAGAATTCTGAATCGAAAAGGATTATCCTCGGGTACCCTGTTTACAGTCAGTATATTCACAACGGATTGATGATAAATCCCGCATACGCAGGATCGCGGGAGGCTTTATCAGCGTCTCTTTCATACAGGATGCAATGGATTGGAATTGAGAATGCTCCGCAGCTGTTCTCTTTCTCCCTTCACACACCCATGAAGAACGATAGAGTGGCCATTGGGCTCAATGTTAAATATATGAATTATGGCATTACCAATTCCTCCAGCTTCTATGCTATGTATGCATATCATATCAGGCTGGGAATGGGAAAGCTGTCATTCGGTCTTCAGGTGGGGGCAGATATTTCAAACACCGACTATAATGGATTGCAGGGCATTGATATGACCGACCCTGTTCTTCCTGCAAATGGTAAGCTGTCGTATGTTTTTCCCAACGCAGGCGCAGGGATCTATTATTTCAGCAGGAGGGTCTTTGCGGGGGTAGCCGTTCCTTCATTTCTTTTTTATAAGAGTACCGGCAGCGGAAAGACACAGGCATTTCACTCTTTCAGCGAATACGACCTGCTCTTTTCAGCAGGAGGTTTGATAACCTTCTCCCCTGGTTTCAGGTTCAAGCCATCTGTCCTTATGGACCTCTCTTTGCGTGATGACCGGATAATAAACCAGCTTGACCTGAACGGTAATTTTATTATTGCAGATATGCTCTGGATCGGAGGATCGTGGAGAACCAGCGAACAGGTTGCTGTCGCACATCTTCAGGTCGAAATAGGGCAGCAGCTTATGCTTGGTTTTTCATACGATTACCCGGTTGGAAGAATGAACTCCTATTCGAAAGGCTCCAGCGAGGTCGTACTGAGATATGAGTTTGGATCAAAAGTAAGCGCTTCTAATCCAAGGTATTTTTAGTGTATGTTGAAAAGAGTTTATTTCATACTGTTTTTTGCTCTGATGCTTCTCCCCTGCCGGGCACAGGAAGAGAAACCTTCTATTTTTAAAATAACAAGGATGTCGTTCAGCGAAGGGGCCTTTAATGAAATATCTCCCGTAATATTCAGGGATGGTATTATTTTTTGTTCCGACAGGCGTTTCAGCGCTGTGAAAGACAGGAAGACCTTTGAGGGAAGAAGACTTTATAATATTTATTATGCAGAGCAGAAAGACAGCACTAAATGGTCAAAGCCCCAGGAGATAAGTACTGAAAGAAGCAAATTATTCAATAACGGTCCTTTATGCATTGCACCTGACGGCAAGACTGTCTATTTTACCAGCGATGTGGAGACAGGCAAAATTACCAGGAAAAGAAACTTTAAAAACCATAACGGCATCTTTACTGCAGAGCTTTCAGGAAACACTCTTGTATCGATGAATGCCTTCCAGTATAATAATAATCAATATGATATAGGACAGCCTGCAATAAGCTCCGATGGAAAGATGCTGTTTTTCTCTTCCAATATGCCGGGAGGGCAGGGGGGAGCTGATCTCTATTACTGCGAACTGGCAGGCAATAAATGGAACACTCCGGTGAATATGGGTCCGAGGGTCAATTCAAGGGGTAATGAAAGTTTTCCGTTCTATCATTCCTCGGGCAAGCTCTATTTCTCGTCTGACAAGCCAGGAGGCCAGGGACAGCTCGATGTATATTATACAACTCTCAGCCTTGGATCGTGGGAAGATCCGATTGCGTTACCCGATCCTATTAATTCAGACGCAGATGATTTTGCCTTTGTTGCCGATCAGGGCATGCAGCAGGGTTATTTCTCATCAAACAGGAGAAGAGATGATGATATTTATAAATTTTCGTCTCTCATAATTCGGAAAGCCTCATGTGACGAACTGGTTGAAAACAATTATTGTTACCAGCTGGTCGAGGAGAATGCCATTAAATTTGACACCATCCCCTTCAGGTATGAATGGAATTTCGGCGATGGATCACCAAAAGGCGTAGGCCCCTCCGTTATTCACTGTTATCCGGGCCCGGGATCATACCTGGTTCAACTCGATGTTGTTAACCTGATAACAAAGGAGATAATGTATAATCAGAGAACATACCCACTTGAAATTGTTGATGTTGAGCAGCCTTATATTACAGGACCCGACAAAGCACAAACAGCTCAGAAGATCAGGTTCAGCGCTGACAGTACAAACCTGCCTGGCTGGAATATTAAAGAGTATTACTGGAATTTTGACGATGGCTCCATAGCAATTGGCAAGGAAGTTGATAAGACATATGTTAGTTCCGGCACTTTTAATGTTCAGCTTATCGTAACTGCTGAGCCAGAGCCGGGAGGAGTAATAAGGGAAGCTTGTGTGAGCAAAAATGTTGTAATTACAAGAGAGCCCTGAAGATGTAAATGATTATTTTTACCGGTTAATGAAATTGAAAACTATCATATTATTATTTATTCTTCTCAACACTCAGTTCTGTATTAATCTCTTTTCACAGGCTGTACCAGGGAAGGATGAAAATATACCTTTCCTGGTGACATTCGGAAAGCAGGGCCAGACTTCATGGGGCGACGACGATTTTTACCAGGTCTGGTTCTTCAGCATCCCACGCGACTTCAAGGAACAGTTCTATATAAGGGTCTTTGATCCGGATTGCGGCGGTGAGCATGACGAAATCCAGGGTGATTTCAATACCAGGACACTTTTTGCTGTATATGGCGGAAAAGGAGTGGACCCTGACCAGAATGAGGAATCCAAAGGTCTTCTCAATGGAATGAATTATAAAGGAGGTACACTCTTATCCTCAAGGGTATTTACCGGAGAACCAAGATATGATAATAAGTATTTCACGTTTGGTCCATTCAACCCTGCTTCGGGAGATTTTAACAGGAAGTGGAACGTTTATATGTTCAAAATAGTTGTCGAAGGTGTCAGCGGAGATGACGGGAACCTCTATAAGTTTTTTATGAGCCGCGATCCGGAAAACGATATTCCTGTCGAAGGAGGAAATGCCTTTACTTATGAATATACATTCAGAATGTGGAACGATTTCAAAAGCCTGGCACATATCTATCCTTACGTCGATACAGGCGTGGTTTTTGTGAAACAGAGTAATTTTGACTGGGATAATGATGGCAAGATCCTGGTTACCTCAAGGTATAAGCAGGGGATTGAAGGTGATATCTCCGGTGAAAACGAATGGAAAGAGTCCAGGGTGGGAATTGATTCAAGGGAGATAGGGGCATCACTCGATTTCCAGTTCCATAAAAGACAAGGAAGGCCGGAAGACCTGGTAAAAAATAACAATGTTGTAATGACTATTGAGAACCAGTATGGTGAAGCTCTTCCGTTTTACAGTTCTCCAATTGGTGGAGTGCCTAAATACGAGTCTAAGATAAGTGTTACTAAGGTGCCGAAACCTAAATGATAATGAGCACCGGGATGACATTGAGACACTACATCAAACTCTTTATCAGCACCCTTACGTGCTTTCTGATCCTATTATCCGATACTTCCGGACAATCATACCGTTTCCGTCGTTATGGACTGGAGAACGGGATCCCTGATGCTTTTGTCTATTCCATAGTGCAGGACAATAAGGGATACCTGTGGATCGGTACCGGCCACGGATTGGCAAAATTCGATGGTTTTAGCTTCTTCGAAATAGAAATACCAGGTTCTTCAGGGCTTCTATATCCTACTTCAAGCCTTAAGGACAGGAACGGAAACCTCTGGTTCGGATTTAACGACGGATCAGTGTATTTTACAGAAGGAGAGACACTTAAGAAGATCGAGACCGGCAATTCACGTAATATTACAACAATCATTGAAGGGCCTGATAAGAATATCTATGTGATACCCCAGATGGAATCGGTGATCAGATTCAATCCCGACAATCCATCGGATTTTGTAAAATTCAATCTCGATCCGGGACTGATGATCCGTTCTGCCTGTTTTACACTCACGGGCGACCTTATGCTTGGCACACAGGAAAATATCTCCTTATGCAGGTTCAACGATGAGACACTTTCAATAATAAGTACAGTTGAGGGCTTCGATTATTCAGGTGTGACAGCAATACACCGGATAAATGATGCTGACAATTATCTTGCAGGAACGGAGGGTAACGGATTGTTCAGGCTCTCATTCTCGCAGGGAAATGCAATACTTGCCAGGCTGGCCGATAAACCTGAGCTTGAAATGCTCGATGTCCAGAATATTACCAGCGATGCGGACCGGAATATCTGGATAGCCACAAACGGTTCGGGAGTGTTTGAGATATCATTTTCACCAAACAGCATTTCGATATCATCAATACGCCATTTTGATAAAGAATCAGGACTTCCAGGGAATAATGCAAAAATGGTGTTCCAGGATCTGGAACATAATTACTGGATCGGGCTTTTCGGTGACGGTCTGGCAGTACTTAATTCACTTGCTTATGTCTTCTATTCACCAGGCGACACCCAGGTCACTAATAACATTTTATATGTTAACCGCCTGGGCAGTGATTATTTCATTGGAACACCATCAGGATACTGGCTTTTTGATGCAAGGGATAACAGTATAAAATCATTTATTGATCTGAAGAAGAGCATTCCAGTAGGTTATGAAATTATCTCATATTGTATCGATAACAACGACAATATCTGGATAGGGACCAGCGGGGGAGGAGTCTATGTCAGGGATCCGTCAGGGCGTACACGCCTCTTTTTCAGAAGCGGAGATTCCGGCGGAGATTTTATCAAGGTGATAAAGACAGATAAAAAGTATATCTGGCTTGGTACATTGAACGGAGTCGTTATCCTATATAATCAGAATGTAGCGAAAATACACAACAGGTATGACAATTCAACGGGTCTTCCACATAACAGCATAAACCAGATATTTCTGACTAGCGACGGAACAGCTGCCATTGCAATGGAAGCCGACAGGCTGTACAGGATTGATCCAGAGAATGGAGTCATCCAGGGGAAAGCAGTCATGTATGGCACATCGAGGAATGAGATAATTTCTTTTTGCCAGTCAAAAGACGGACATCTGTGGGCCGCAACAAAGGGAAACGGAGTATTCGAGTTCTTTAATGATTCGCTGAGATCTTATACCAGGGAGAATAACCTGATGTCGGATTATTGTTACAGCATTCTCACAGATTCACTCGACAGGGTGTGGATCGGTCACGACAGGGGATTTTCGAGATATAACAGGAAGACAGACGCCACACGTACTTTTGGAACAGATTTTGCCGGTGGCGGTCTTTGTAATCCCGGCGGAATGTACAATTCCCGCGACGGGAAAACATTTATCGGAACAACAGCCGGCTTTGTAGTTTATGATAATAAGATGGATGTAAAGCCCAGGATCGCTCCGATAAATAATATTAATTCGATTACAATCAACGATTCCGTTTATCCCATCAGGGAGTCATATACTCTTCCATACAGCAAAAGAAATAATATTACTGTCAGCTATGTGGGGATCAAGCTTACTGATCCTGAGAAGGTCTTTTACAGGACTATCCTTGATAACTGGGACGATAACTGGTCGGATCTGACTGCAGGAAGGGTGGCTAGTTTCTCTCCCTCTGACGGAAGGTATAATTTTATAATGAGGTCGGTAAGTGAAGATGGTTTGTCAAGCGAAACCCCGGTGACCTTTCACCTTTATATAAAGAAGCCTGTCTGGAGAACATGGTGGTTTATACTTTCCCTGATCGCTCTGGCTGCTGCCGTAGTTCTTATAATAGTAAGGCAAAGGGAAAAGGAACAGAAGAAAATCCAGGAATATCTCGAAAAGGAACTCGACGCAAGAACCAGCGTTGTCCTTAAGCAGAAAGACAAAATTGAACTGCAGAATATCGAAATTACCGACAGTATCAATTATGCAAAACGGATACAGACGAGTATCCTCCCCGATTTCAACAGGCTGAAGGAGACCTTCACCGATGCTTTTCTTCTTTTCAGGCCGCGCGATATAGTCAGCGGCGACTTCTACTGGTATGACCATTTCAGCGATGAGAAATTCATGCTGGTTTGCGCCGACTCGACAGGTCATGGTGTTCCTGGCGCCTTTATGTCGATGATAGGATCAACACTTCTGCAGGATATCATAACACGTCAGAAAATCACCAAACCTTCTGAAGTACT
>JAKLFN010000077.1 GCA_022711195.1 Bacteroidota bacterium | reverse complement strand
AAAGGTAATTGTTACTTCTTCCCATAGAAATATTTGTACTCTATTTTGCAAATATAATCATTTTATGATAAATAATGCAAAACATAAATCATTATTATCATAGGAAACCGATACTAAAATAAAAGCGGAATATGTAACCTTAAATTCAATCATACACTGAGTATACCTGGCCGATTTGAGCCGATATTTTTGTCGCTGCAGGTATTTTCATAATATCATTAACCGTTAAGCAGTTACATGTTTGTAGCCGCAGGTATTCTCTTTAGATCCTTAACCGCTTAGCAGTGATATGTTTGTAGTAACAGGCATATTCCTATCAAATCCTGAACCCCGTAGGGGTGACATGTTCCTGCCACCACGGAATAAACGTAAGCGTGAAGTTTAAGGAATTTGATTTCAGCAAGTCCTTTGTAACGGCCCTGTGCGTAGGCTGTCCACGGGCTGTGCGAAGTTTACCCGAATCCGTGGCGGGAGGCCAGCCAGGGCCGGCCCGTGTAGCGGGCAGAGGCTGAGGGTAAACTTATCGCCCGTGGGCTCCTTTCTTTGGTACTTTCTTTGGAGAAGCAAAGAAAGTACATTATCAATAATTATGAGATTCCTTTATCTAACCTCTCCGGGTTCTGAGATCAAAGGTGAGCTTTCGCCCCTGGCTGCATCCAGGGTTATTGGATTTCAGCCACTTGCGTGGCTTGTGCTATTTAGCCTGCTTTAAAGATTTCAGGATTTGCTTGATTTCATCTATCTGCTTCTGCTGATCCTCTATAAATTTCTGTTGTTCTTCTATTTTTCTCTGCTGTTCCTCATTTAAACTCCTCTGAATCTCTAATTGTTCTTCCTGTTTCTTGATAACCTCCAGATTATATACACTTATCAGATCATACCTCAGCGAAACAAGTTTCCCGTTCTCATAAACCAACAGGTTTTGCAACCCTGCATCCTCAAAATCTTCCGCTATATATCCTATCCCTGCCATTCCTGTAGCTTTGTCGGTGAAGGAGACCGGGCTGGCATTAAGTATCTTGCTAAAATCATCGTTGAGAGGCTGGATATTGTCTTTTATATCCCGTGTTGAACCGAGGAAGTAAACATTTCCGCCATTTATAATCAATTGACTACCTGCAACGCTACCAGTTAATCCGGAAATTGCCAGTTTTGTTCCCGGAGTTGTTGTTCCTATTCCAACATTCCCTTCATGAAGAACAGTTAATGCCTTACCAATGTAAGTATTCCCGGTTGCGAGGTTAATTTGTAAAGGCCTTAAGCCATTCCAGGTTCCATCAGGGTCTCCTGCATTTGTCAGCAGTATATAAAAATCGGTGTTGTCTTTTCTCAATAATGTGCTGTAACTGGTTCCCCGTAATCTGAAACTATTTAATGATCTTGAGGTTACCTCTCCGTTGACATCCAGCATGTAAGAAGGGGTTGCTGTACCTATACCTACATTTCCTGTCCCGGTAATAGTCATTCGTGAAGTGTTGGCAGTATAAAAAACAAGATTACCAGTCCCCGCATTAACTAACTGAAATTCTGCATTATCTCCGGGTAAACGGTATATCCTTGAACTGTAATCCGTTGTTGAAGTGTTGCTATGAAAATCAATTGCTGTACCATTATTGGTATCGGAACCGAATTCCCACCAGTTTGAAGTAATCGGACCGGCAGAGTTTCCAACCTGCAGATTACCCTTAACACTGGAGTTCCCGGTTACAGTCATATTACCATTGATAGTAAGATACTGATTTGCAGGACTTGTATCAAATACACCATAGATTAATGCCTTTGCTCTTGCATCCGCTTCATTCGTTCTTTGTCGACTATCAATTAATAATTTATTTGATCCCGTTTCATGCATACCTGCCAAGTATCCAATAAAAACATTATTATTCCCCAAGGAACCATAACCTGCACCACTACCAATAGCAGTATTAGCTGATCCAATTTTCAAATTTTGAAGTGTAAGGCTGCCTACAGATGTATTGAATGAACCTGAAGAATTTGAAACTAAAGCTATGCATCCCAATGCTGTGTTATTTTCTCCAGTTAAATTACTAAAAAGAGAATGATAACCTAACGCAGTATTATCATTCCCAGAATCGCCATTTGTAAAAAGAGCCTGGAAGCCAATTGCAGTATTGGTAAATTTATTGCCATTACCTTTCCCAAAAGTTAAATCATTTATAAATAAATCACTAGTTATCCTTTTAGTCCCCGATATAGTCTGATCCCCGGCAAGAGTAACCGCATCAGAAATTCCGTATCCTGAAACAGTTGTAGGCTTAGAAGTAATTTCACTCCATGCCGGAACATATGATACAGGTCTGTAAAGTCCTGCATGATTACCCCAGCCATAAGCGGTATTCCAGTTGGTAATTAATCCGCTTGTTATGGCTTTTGCCGGCGCTGCTCCAAAGACAGGATCTGTCTCGGTGTAACTCGCAGCATTTTTTGCATGCAAAGCATATGGTACACTTATTAGCTGGCTGGTTCCCGAAATAGTATAGCTTGTTCCACCTGACGGATCGGTTTCAGTTCTCAGGTAGTACGAACCTGAAGCCCAGTTTATAGTGGAGAAGTTCCCTGATACCAGCGTACCTCCTCCAATTTCAATACTGACAAGTCCGTTGCCATTTGTGAGTGAATTGAAAGTCTCCTGGTAAACCACGCTTCCTGAAGGTGATCCCTGCAGAATGGTGGCCCTTATCCCCACAGCATGGTTTGTAACCATCTGTCCGCTGTTGTTCCTGATCACTGCCTGGTAGCTCAGCTTCTGTGGTGCCTGGGAGTAGCTGATAATGGACAGTAAAACAATAGTTAAAATGGTAAATAGCTTTTTCATTTTCTTCTTTTTTTACTCAAAATGAGGTTCTTATACCAAATTTCGGAAGAATATTGATACAAGTCAAGTAAAAGAGTAACTAACTTAGGGAATGCATTAGTTAATCATTATCAATAACAATTATTTTCCTTTATTAAACCCCTCCGGGGTTTGGAATCATAGGGCGGGCTTTCACCCCGGGTTGCA
The DNA here is from genome assembly GCA_022711195.1 of Bacteroidota bacterium. The sequence continues at coordinate 6,526 of JAKLFN010000077.1, read as the reverse complement.
CCCGGGGTTATTGGAATTCAGCCACTCCAGTGGCTGCTGCTTATCAAATCACAGCTAAAATCAAGCTTATATCAATATCAAAATGTAAGATGGATAAAAAATTAAATTAAGCTATTCCTCTGCACCGGCCCTGTGTGAGGGCTGTCCACGAGCGGCGCGAAGTTTACCCGAAGCCGTGGCGGGAGGCCCGCCAGGGCAAGCCCGTGTAGCGGGCGGAGGCTGAGGGTAAACTTATCGCCCGTGGGCTCCTTTCTTTGGTACTTTCTTTGGAGAAGCAAAGAAAGTACATAATAAATAACAATTATATTCCTTTATTAAACCCCTCCGGGGTTTGGAATCATAGGGTGGGCTTTCACCCCGGGTTGCACCCGGGGTTATTGGATTTCAGCCACTTCCGTGGCTGGGCCTACTGCTCATTACTTAATAATTGGAGTGCCTCTCTGATCTCATCTAATTGTTTCTGTTGATCCTCAATCATTTTCTGCTGTTTTTCGATCTGTTCCTGTTGTTTCTTGATTACTTCCAGGTTATAGACACTTATCAGGTCATACCTGAGTGAAACAAGTTTCCCATTCTCATAAACCAGCAGGTTTTGCAACCCTGCATTCTCAAAATCTTCCGCTATATATCCTATCCCTGGCATTCCCGTGTTCTTGTCAGTAAATGAGACTGGGCTGGTGTTAAGGATCTTGCCAAAATCATCATTGAGTGGTTGGATATCATCTTTTAAGCTTCGAATTGATGACTGGATATACACGTTGTTCCCGCTTATTATCAGAGCACTTCCTGCAGATGCTGATGTGAGACCCACGATAGAAAGTCTCGTTCCCGGATTGGATGTTCCTATCCCGACTCTGGCATTCAGAGCAACAACCTGATTCCAGGGATCTTCATTAAACACTCCATATATCAATGCTTTTGATCTGGCATCTGTTTCATTAGCTCTTTGTTGATTGTCAATAAATAATTTGTTGGACCCGGTTTCATAATAACCTGCCTGATATCCTATAAAAACATTACCATCAGCTAAGCTTTTCAAACCGGCATAACTACCAACCGCCGTATTTTTATTCCCGGTTTTGTTATAAGGTAAAGCATTATATCCCAAGGCAGAATTTAAATTACCTGTGGTATTATCTATCAAACTAACTCCACAAGCTGTATTACACAGCCCTTCAGTATTCTGCAAAAGTGAAGAAAAACCAATTGCTGTGTTATTATTTCCTATTGTGTTTTTTTCAAGAGACTTACAACCAATAGCTGTATTACGAATGCCATAAGAATTTTTATAAAGTGCTTTAGCCCCAAATGCTGCGTTGTCATAACCATAAAAATTGGTAAATAATGCCGAATCTCCGTATGCTGAATTGTATTCGCCAGTCGAATTTGAGTATAATGCTTTACATCCGAAAGCTGTATTACCAACTCCTGAAGTATTTGAATTGAGAGCCTGTAATCCAAATGCTGTATTTGAAACAACATTATTTTTCCCTTTACCAATAGTTAATCCGTTTACCAGAATATCAGGATTGAATGTTTTCAATCCTGTAATTGTCTGGTTACCTGCTAATGTAACCGCATCAGAAATTCCGTAACCTGAAACAGTAGTTGGTTTAGAAGTAATTTCACTCCATGCCGGAACATAAGAGACAGGTCTGTAAAGCCCTGCATGATTGCCCCAGCCATAAGCGGTATTCCAGTTGGTAATTAATCCGCTTGTTATAGCTTTTGCCGGCGCTGCTCCAAAGACAGGATCTGTCTCGGTGTAACTCGCAGCATTTTTTGCATGCAAAGCATATGGTACACTTATTAGCTGGCTGGTTCCCGAAATAGTATAGCTTGTTCCTCCTGACGGATCTGTCTCAGTTCTCAGGTAATACGAACCTGAAGCCCAGTTTATAGTGGAGAAGTTCCCTGATACCAGCGTACCTCCTCCAATTTCAATGCTGACAAGTCCGTTTCCATTGGTTAGTGAATTGAAAGTCTCCTGGTAAACCACGCTTCCTGAAGGTGATCCCTGCAGAATTGTGGCCCTTATCCCCACAGCATGGTTTGTAACCAGCTGTCCTCCGCTGTTCCTTATCACTGCCTGGTAGCTCAGCTTCTGAGGTGCCTGGGAGTATGTAATAATGGCCATAACAACCATTAGTAAAAGGGTAAAAAGCTTTTTCATTTTCTTCTTTTTTATACTCAAAATGAGGTTCTTATACCAAATTTAAGAAGAAAACAGATTCAAGTCAAGTAAAAGAGTAACTAACTTAGGGAATGCATTAGTTAATCATTATCAATAACAATTATTTTCCTTTATTAAACCCCTCCAGGGTTTGGAATCATAGGGCGGGTTTTCACCCCGGGTTGCACCCGGGGTTATTGGATTTCAGCCACTTCCGTGGCTGCTTCTTATCAAATCACAGCTAAAATCAAGCTTGTATCAATATAAAAATATAAGATGGATAAAAAATTAAATTATGCTACTCCCTTGTAACAGCCCTGTGCGAGAGCTGTCCACGGGCGGTGCGAAGTTTACCCGAAGCCGTGGCGGGAGACCCGACAGGGCCGGCTTGTGTAGCGGGCGGAGGCTTCGGGTAAACTTATCGCCCGTGGGCTCCTTTCTTTGGTACTTTCTTTGGAGAAGCAAAGAAAGTACATAATCAATAACAATTATATTCCTTTATTAAACCCCTCCGGGGTTTGGAATCATAGGGCGGGTTTTCACCCCGGGTTGCACCCGGGGTTATTGAATTTCAGCCACTCACGTGGCTGCTGCTTATCAAATCACAGCTAAAATCAAGCTTGTATCAATATCAAAATAAAAGATGGATAAAAAATTCAATTAAGCTACTCCTTTGCACCGGCCCTGTGCGAGGGCTGTCCACGGGCGCCTGTCCCGCGAATCCCGATAAGCGGGAGAAGCGGGAGCGCGAAGTTTACCCGAAGCCGTGGCGGGTGGCCCGTCAGGGCCGGTCCGTGTAGCAGGCGGAGGCTGAGGGCCCGTGGGCTCCTTTCTTTGGTACTTTCTTTGGAGAAGCAAAGAAAGTACATAAAAATAGCTGGAAAAAGTTATTCTATCCTGTATAACCCGGCACCATGAGGATTAATCTCTCCGGTAAATGATTTTCTGAATTTCCCCAGTTTTTCACCAGTCCATAAGTCAGTTACAGTATGTGATCCTTTCAGTCCTATCTGTTCATAAAGAACTGTTATAGCTGCTTTGCCTGGCAGATCCGATGCATTGAACAGAGCAAGATATTTATCTCCTGTTACCGGATCGTCGGCGACCCATGCGATATGGTCGTTATCCCTGAATGACTGCCTCCCATTCCTGCTGTTCTGGTTAACATTTATGACAGCTTCATTGGTGGTCAATGTAAGAGTAAACTCATCATTGGAAGGCAGGTCACCACCGAACATCAGAGGTGACCGGAAGATTGCAAACAAAGTCATAAGAGTACGTTGCTCATCCTCAGTGAACCGCGACCACCGGGGCTCTCCCCTCTCAGCACGTATCCCTATCCTCCCCAGAGGCAGCATATCTGCATCAGGATAATATCCGGGACCTCCGTATGATGACCATCTGTTGCATACTTCAAATTCATTCTTAAGGTCAGGCCAGTTATCCCAGAAATCACCTGTTGTCCGCCACATATTTGCATGATCCCTCAGAAAATCAGCATCCTCTGTCTTGTTGCCTGAAGGAGAAAGGCTCAAAACTATCGGCCTTCCACAGTTATCAATTGCCTTTCTGACCATTTCAATCTCACCAAGATGACCTGAAAGATCATCAACTTTCACAAAATCGACACCCCACGATGCGTAAAGCTGGAGGATTGAATTATAATACTCCTGAGCTCCTTCTTTACCTTCAACTATTGTATACATATCCTTCAACCAGGGACATTGATCTTCCGGACTGTATATGTCCTGTGCCCTTAGATTGGTACCGGAAATCGGACTATTATTCTTTACCGCAAGGACAGGAATACCCCTCATCACATGGATCCCGAATTTCAGTCCAAGGTTATGAACATAATCTGCCAATGGCTTAAAACCCCCGCCATCTTTTGCAGAAGGAAAACGGTTAAGTGCAGGTGTAAAGCGTCCGTATTGATCCATCACAAAAACAGGATCTTCCTGATTATATCCTCCGGCATGATCATTTTCGACATACCATCTGATATCCACAACAATATATTCCCATCCATACTTTTTAAGGTTCTTTGCCATATAATCGGTATTGGCTTTAACCTCTTCTTCCGTAACTGTTGGTCCGAAACAATCCCAGCTGTTCCATCCCATTGGAGGCGTCGGAGCCCAGGAATGAAATGGTTGCTTAAATTCCTGATCAATAACCGGCTGGTTTTTTGTCTGGCACCCGCAAAAAAGTGGCAGGAATAATAAAATAATTGAAAGATTTTTCATTTAAAATAGTTTTAAAGTATACAAAAATCTAGTAAATCCGATTAATTTAAAATGTTCATAATATTACTGTAATTCTTTGTGCTCTTTGTGATTTCCTTAGTGTCCTTTGTGGTTAAGCAAGCATTGTTGTTTAACCACAAAGTCGCTCATCCCGATCTATTCGGGATCACAAAGGATACACAAAGGGTATGAATAATAAAACTTAAAGTTAATTTTTTGTTTCAATATCTGGGGAAGAAACCATTACTCTCATTATCTTTATCTTTTACATGACTCTAAGATGAGAACCCTGGTACTTTCAATCATTTTCTTCGTTATCGGGATATTATTCCTGTTAATGGAGAACTATCCTTCATTTCCTGCTGCGTTCATCCTTAAAACCCTTATGATCCCGGTATTGGCGGTTATTTTTATTGTAAACCTGAAGCCGGGGGATAATTTTCTACATAAACTAATGATCGCAGGATTGTTTTTTTCCTGGGCCGGGGATGTGCTACTGGAGATGCCCAGTGAGAGAGCTGATCTTTTTATTCCCGGACTTGTCTCCTTTCTCCTGGCACATGTTATGTATCTGACAACATTCCTTATGACCCGGGGGGAAAACTATATTAACAGAAAAGGCATCTGGTTGCTGTTACCGGTGTTGCTTTTTGGTGCAGGAATAATATACTATCTGCATAACGACCTGGGAAATATGATGATACCTGTAATAATCTATACTGTTGTCATCCTTACAATGCTGACAGGGGCAATTAACCGGCTTAAGAAGGTAAATGCCTTAAGCTATTGGCTTGTCCTGGCCGGTGCCATTCTGTTCCTGATTTCTGATTCAGCCCTGGCAATAAATAAGTTCGGCCATCCTTTCACAGGCTCATCAGTAGTGATCATCTCAACTTATCTGCTTGCTCAGTATCTTATTATAACAGGGTATATCAGGCAGTTCAGGAGTGGATTAAAGTGAGGCTCACGGGCAAATTTGAGACCCGGCGAATGAGTTAAGAATGAAGAACATTCGAAGGAAGAAGGAAGAACAATAGAATCAAGAAGTAAGAATACTTCAGGGAAGCAGGTCAGGTTACAGGATCCCTTGTGATTTTAAATAAATCCGAATCACGATCCAACGAATACATCAAAGCCGCCCGTGCCAGGATCCTTGTGGAATCCAGTACAGGTAAAGAGGTATCTTCGGGAAGCACAATCAGGGGTATTTCTGTACATCCAAGAACGATTGAATCACATCCATCTGATCTTAATTCATTGATAACCTGAAGAAAATATTTTCTCGATTTTTCTAAAATATTTCCATATACAAGCTCTTTAAAAATGATGTCATTAATTTTTGACCTTTTCTCCGCAGAAGGTATGGAATAATTAATGTTTCGCTTTGTAAATACATCAGGATAAACAGGTCCTTACATCAAAAACTTCGTGCCAAGGATACCAACTTTTTTATATTTATTTTTCTCCACGACTTTTGCGACTTCTTCCGCAATATGAAGCCAGGGAAGAGGTGACCGTTTTATTACAGACATAAATGACTGGTGTATTGTATTATCGGGACTGACACAGAATTCTGCACCGGCTTTCTGAATCTTTTCAGCTGATGAAAGCATCAGCTCCGCCACACCTTCCCAGTCACCTCTATTTATGAATTTCATATATTCATTCAGAGGGTGATTATGAAGACTTACCTCAGGATGGGCATGTTCACCCAGATATAACGATCCTTCGTTGCAGATTGTCCTGTAACACAATGCTGCTCCTTCGTAACTGCAAGCAACTATTCCGATATGTTTTGGCATACTAATAAAAAATTAAGGAAAGAGAAAATCATATCTACGTATTATAATACGTTTTTTAATACGTTTTTTAATACGTAGTTAATATTCCAAAATAAAATATAAGATTAATAAAAGCTTTTTAACCTGACTAATTCATAAACTTTGTGAACCTTTGTGTAACCCTTTGAGTTCCTTTGTGGTTAACGATTTTTTACCACAAAGTAACACTAAGGTAAACACTAAGTAACACAAAGGTAAACAAGGAATTAATATTATTTATGAATAGGACAGGTTAAAATGCTTATTTTCATTCCTATGGTCTTATC
>JAKLFN010000076.1 GCA_022711195.1 Bacteroidota bacterium | reverse complement strand
GCGAATTTTCTTTATGGGAAGGAGATATAACCGGCAGGAACCTCGAATTCATTAAAGACCGGAAGGTTGTACAGGAATGGTATTTCGGCGACCAGGCCGAGAAGTCGATAGTAACCATAAACATTCAACCCGACAGGGAGGACTCGCAGGTGACAGTGGAACATACAAACATCCCCGATGCCGATTTCGACGACATCGCTGAAGGCTGGAGGGAATATTATATCGGGGCAATAATGGTCTTTTTCAACCCGAATTTCTAAAATGCTCTTTTTCAGCTATTAAAAAATGTTAACCTCTTATTTTTTATTTGCCTGATACCTTTATTATCCGAACTTTGTAATTTACAGGTATGAAAGCAAGCTTCAGGGTAAGAACCATAATTCCGTCACTCTTCCTGGTGATAATCTGCGGAGAGATCTTTTCACAGACAGACAGTGCCGGTAATCCTGACCAGTTCCTGCTTCCTGAATTCAGGATCGGAATTGTCAGAACCAAGAACGGAGAAAAAACTGTTCTTAACCTTAATTATAATATCGTGACCGAAAAGATGGTATTCATGCAGAATAAGCAGGTGTATGATATTACCAGCCAGTCAATTATCGATACAGTTTATATCGACAAGCGTAAATTTATTCCACGTGGCAAGGTTTTTAATGAGCTGGCAGTTGACGGCAGGGCGGCACTTCTTATTCAACATAAAGGCACACTCGAACAACCCGCACGTCCGGCAGCATACGGAGGCACTTCGCAGGTATCATCGTCGACATACATTAATAACCTTAAGCTCGGCAATGATGTTTTCAGGATGGATCAACGGCGTGAGGTGATCATTAAACCGGGAGACCTTCTCTGGATAAGAATAGATTATAATTATTATCCGGTAGCAGGGAAGAAAAGCCTTATGAAGATCTTTGGCGATAAGAAGAATGAGGTGAGATCATTCATGAACAAAACAAGGTTCGATTACGAGGATCCCGGACAGGTGAGAGAACTGGTTATCTTCTATAACAGCTTATTCTGAGAATCGAAGATTTTGTAAAGATCTTCCGTGCAGGCCAGTACCATGCTTGAGATACCCTTGTAGTACTGCGACCTGGCATGCTTCTGCATCCTTTTATTCCATTCAGGCAGCCAGCCGGTCAGGTGATCACCGATAAAGCGTCGAATCTCCTTTTTCATCTCGCAGCAACACGGTTCATCGTCAAGCTGAAGGTACTTGTCGATAAGCTTTGTCAGAAAAAGAAGTTCTATACCGAGATGATCATCCGGGACTCTTCCCCTGGGAACCGATCTCCATCCGTAAGAATCATAGAAATCGCCGGCATCGGGTGTGAGAGTGGAAGCGTCGGCCGGAAATGCAGACTTCCTAGGGATGGCTAATGCGGGGCCGTCGGGTGAAAAGAGGCGGCGGTAATCGGCAACGAGCTCTTTTCTGCATGTCTCTTTATCGGGGCATGGCTCCCTGAGCAATGATGCGGAACGGATGAAACCAGGATTATCACTTATTACAGGAAGCTTTTTCAGAATCCCGTCGGTAATAAAGTCAGTAATACACTCTTCAGTAGGCTCATACATTATCATGCTCCCTGCAAAATAAAGAAGCATGTTGTAACCCTTAAGAAGGTTAGTACGATCAGATTTGTGGTTTTGCTGCAATTGCGTTATTTACATTGTGACAGAGTAAATAACGCAGGAGCAGGTAAAATGTTCAGATTATTTCGAAAAATCTGCCACTTCGTTCGGATAGAGATTATTATCGATCTTTCTTTTCAGCTCCTTGAACGCCTTGACAGTATATTCCACATCATCGAGTGAGTGGACCGCCGTGGGTATCAGTCTGAGCATAACCACATCCCTTGGGACAACGGGATAGATAACAACTGAACAGAAAATATTGAAGTTCTCCCTGAGGTCATAGATTAGCTGGGTGACCTGAAAAAGAGCACACTTGAAGAAGACAGGTGTCACCGGTGATTCTGTTTTTCCAAGGTCGAGTCCTGCTTCTCTGAGTCCTTTTTGTAATGCGTTGACGACACTCCAGAGCTTTTTCCTGTATTCAGGATGTTCCTTGATAAGCTCGAGCCTTCGTATTGCACCAAGGGTCATTGCCATTGGCAGGGCCTTGGCGTAGATCTGTGACCTCAGGTTAAAACGGAGGTAGGTTATGACCTCCTTTTTCCCTGCAACAAACCCGCCTATTCCTGCCATCGATTTGGCAAATGTTGCAAAATATAGATCAATCTGGTCCTGGACGCCGAAATGTTCTCCGGTACCTGCGCCTGTGGCTCCCATTGTTCCGAAGCCATGTGCATCATCGACGAGGAAGCGGAAATTGTATTTTTTCTTGAGAGCGGCAATTTTATCGAGTTTCCCGAGGTCGCCTGCCATACCGAAAACACCTTCAGTGATGACCAGGATGCCTCCACCTGTCTCTTCAACAAGTTTTGTAGCCCGCTGAAGCTGTTTTTCGCAGCTCTCTATGTCGTTGTGAGGATATACAAACCTTTTACCGAAATGAAGTCTCAGCCCGTCCATGATACAGGCATGTGATTCAGAGTCATATACGATTACATCATGACGGTCGACAAGGGCATTAATTATCGACACCATACCCTGGTAGCCATAGTTAAGAAGGTATGCAGCTTCCTTTTTCACGAAATCTGCCGCCATCTCCTCAAACTTTTCATGGCTGGTAGTATGTCCCGACATCATCCTGGCGCCCATAGGATATCCAAGTCCATAAGCTGCAGCAGCCTCTGCATCTATTTTTCTTACTTCCGGATTGTTTGCCAGCCCGAGATAGTTGTTGAGGCTCCAGGTAAGGACCTCTTTCCCCCTGAATTTCATCTTCGGTGCTATTTCACCTTCCAGCTTCGGGAACATGAAATAACCGTCGGCAAGCTGCGAATACTGTCCTAATGCGCCTTTTGTAGAATTAATCTTGTCAAAAATGTCCATGATGAATTGTATTTGTAAAAATTTGCCCAAAAATAAAGATTTACAGGTTTAACACGATACCTATAAATACGTAATTTATGATTTGAACAGCTGCGGAGTATTTATCAGGCTCAAGAATAAATTCATAATATTTGCGTTTTTGTCTGAGACTGTCATTTATTTTAGTAATTTTGCACGATTATTTTTATGAGAATCCTGATATCCATAAGCCTTCTGACAATGATGCTTGCAAGCTCCTGCGGGGGGTATGAGAAGCTTCTGAAAAGCACTGATTTTGACCTTAAGAGAGATAAGGCAAAAGAATATTTTGAAGCCGGTAAATATATCAAGTCTACCGAGCTGATGGAACAGATACTTCCGCGTTTCAGGGCATCAGAGTCAGGCGAAGAGATTACCTGGATGCTCGCACAAAGCTATTACGGGATGAGACAATACGACCTGGCAGGAACATATTTCCAGTCGTACGTAGAACAGTTCGGATACGGAAAACATCTCGAGGATGCAACATTCATGTCGGCACTTTGTGACTATAAAAGCGCTCCGCGGGCAGAACTCGACCAGGCAAACACACAGACAGCAATTGAGGGATTCACTATCTTCCTGGCACGTTTCCCTCACAGCAGCAGGGCTGAAGAGTGCAAGCGCCTGATGACAGAGCTCCAGGAACGACTCGTCGAAAAATCATATATGAGCGCAAAGCTCTATTATGATATGAAACAATACAAGGCAGCAGTTACTGCATTATCGAACAGCCTGAAAGAGTATTCCGAGACGAAATACAGGGAGGAGATGATGTACCTGAAGCTCAAATCGCTCTTCCTCTTTGCCGAGAACAGCTACGACATTCGCCAGAAGGAAAGGTACCAGGCAACACTCGACGACTATTATTCATTCATGGAGGAGTTCCCGAATAGCATATATGCCAAAGAAGTAAAAAAAATATATGAGGATACAGCAAAATACCTGAAGATAGATACAGGTGCTGCAACCAAACCAGAAGCTAATTTACAATAAACAGATATGGATTACAGAAAATCGAATGCGCCGGCAACGACCATTACCCGTGATGTCGAAAAGATGACACAGAGTACAGGAAATATCTATGAAACGGTCATCGTTGTTTCGAGAAGGGCAAACCAGATTGCTGTTGAAATGAAGCAGGAGCTGAATAAGAAGCTCGAAGAATTTGCATCATTCAGTGATAACCTTGAGGAGGTATTTGAAAACCGCGAGCAGATAGAGATCTCCAAATTCTATGAGAGGCTTCCAAAACCTACTCTCATCGCACTCCAGGAACTTGAAGAAAATAAGATCTTCCACAGAAACACTACAGATACGGCGCCTAAGCAAAAATAACGCTCCTTACAATGATTAAGGGCAAAAAGATATTAGTCGGGGTTACAGGCGGTATCGCTGCATATAAGAGCGCTTCCCTCATAAGGTTGCTTGTCAGGGAAGGCGCGGAAGTAAAGGTTTTAATGACTGCACATGCCAAAGATTTTATCACTCCTCTTACCCTGGCGACTCTCTCGCGCAACCCCGTTCTCAGTGAATTTTATTCACCAGAAAATGGCGACTGGAACAGTCATGTCGACCTTGGAATATGGGCCGACCTCTTCGTGGTAGCACCGGCAACAGCCAATACCCTTGCAAAAATGGCAGGAGGAATTGCCGACAACCTTCTCCTGACTACATACCTCTCCGCACGTTGCCCGGTCTTCCTGGCTCCATCAATGGATGTTGATATGCTCAGGCATCCTTCGACAATAATAAATCTCGAAACACTGAAAGCCTTCGGCAACACTATACTCGAACCTGCTACCGGAGAACTTGCCAGCGGGCTCGAAGGAAAGGGAAGGATGGCAGAACCCGACGACATAGTAAAGGAGATAAAAGACTTCTTTACAAAAAAAAAAACAGGTGAGCCGCTCAAAGGAAAGCGGATTCTCATCAATGCAGGCCCCACCCGGGAGCCAATAGACCCCGTAAGGTATATAAGTAACCATTCATCAGGTAAGATGGGTATAGCCCTCGCCGATATGGCAGCCGCCTATGGAGCTGAGGTTGACCTTGTGCTTGGTCCTGTAAACATAAAACCATCATCCGCAACCGTTAATGTAACAAATGTTACAACTGCTGAATCAATGGCAGAAGCCTGCATCTCGTTATTCCCGAAATGCAATATCGCGATCCTTTCCGCTGCAGTTGCCGACTTTACCCCGGTGACTTCAGCAAAGAAAAAAATTAAGAAGAACGACAGCAGCCTCACCATTACCCTGAAAGAAACTGTTGATATTGCAGGGCACCTGGGAAAAATGAAAAAGAGGTCACAGTTGCTTGCAGGATTCGCACTTGAGACCGATAATGAACTTAAGAATGCTGTGGCAAAGCTCAGGAAGAAAAACCTAGACATTATTGTCCTGAACTCCCTGCGTGACAAAGGTGCAGGATTCGGAATCGATACAAACCGTATAACCATTATCGACAGGGACAATAATATTGATAAATTTGAGTTGAAATCGAAAGAAGAAGCTGCAAGGGATATCCTTGACAAAATTGTTTCAATGATCAAATAACATTCAGTAATGCCTTCGATCCGATATCTGAAAAATACCTGCCTGATCCTTCTGTTTATGCTTCCCGCAGCATTAAGTGCACAGGAGCTTAACTGCAATGTTCAGGTGTCGGCACAGAAAATCCAGGGATCAAACCGGCAGGTCTTTGAAAACATGCAGCGCGACATTTATGAGTTCATGAATAATACTGTCTGGACAAATACTGTTTTCAGCTATTCAGAACGTATAGAATGTAATTTCCTGATAACAATAAACGACCAGATCTCTGCCGACGAGTTTTCAGGTACCATCCAGATTCAGCTCAAAAGGCCTGTTTTCAATACGACGTATAATTCCACCATGCTGAATTTTATTGATAACAGCTTCAGATTCAGGTATGTGGAGTTTCAGCCTCTCGAATTTGATCCGACAACACACCGCTCGAGCCTCGTTTCCGTGCTTGCTTATTATGCATACCTGGTTCTCGGATTTGACTTTGACTCTTTTTCCCTCATGGGCGGAACCGAGTATTTCCAGATGGCCGAAAAGATAGTCACCAATGCACAGAATGCTCCCGAAACAGGATGGAAACCATACGACGGCTCCAGGAACCGGAACAGGTACTGGCTTGTAAAAAATATCCTCGACAAGGAATATGAAGGGGTGAGAAGGTTTGTTTATGATTACAGCAGAAACGGACTCGACAGGCTTGAATCACGAACTCCTGAAGCTAGGGCGAGCATGGTGGAGAGTCTCCGGTACCTTCAGGATGTATTTCGGAGTAAACCAGATCCTTTCATGTACCTTGTGCAGATTGTCATTGATGCACGTTCCGAGGAGCTCATAAATATCTTTAGTGAATCATTCCCTGAAGAGAAAAGCCGTGTGGTCGAGATACTTACAGAGATTGATCCTTCAAGGAAAACAAACTACCAGAAGATAACCGCTGCTAACTGATTATTTTTCGTTTATGCTGGTAAAACTTATAGTTCAGAATTATGCGCTGATCAAAGAGCTGGACGTAGAGCTCGAGAACGGACTTACCATCATCACAGGCGAAACAGGCGCTGGCAAAACTATACTTCTGGGAGCGCTCTCGCTTATTCTGGGAAGCAGGGCTGACTCATCAGTTCTTCTTGAGAAGAGTGAGAAATGCGTAGTTGAGGGTACTTTCAGGATCGACGAGTACGACCTCCGTGAGTTCTTCGAAGCCAATGAACTCGACTATGAGACGAACGCAATAATAAGAAGGGAGATAAATCCCGCAGGAAAATCGAGGGCTTTCATCAATGACACTCCTGTTACCGTCAACCTCCTGAGAGAACTGGGCGACCGCCTCCTCGACATACACTCACAGCATCAGACACTGATGCTTCACGATAATACCTTCCAGCTTAATGTGATAGATTCCTTTGCGGCAACAATCAAGCTGGCAGATAATTACAGGACACGCTTCAGGGCATACCGTGCTCTTAAGAAGGAATATGACGAGGTTAAGGAAAGAGCCGACAGAAATAAGGCTGATCTCGACTATTATACTTTTCAGCTCAGGCAGCTTGATGAAGCAGCTCTAGCAGAAGGCGAACAGGAAGAACTGGAAAAGGAACAGGAGATGCTCTCTCATTCGGGTGAAATAAAAGCAGGCCTGGGAAGATCATCAGACCTCTTTTCATCAGAGAGTAATTCAATATTGTCAATGCTGAGAGAAGCCAGGCAAAACCTGACCCGGATAAAAGAGTTTCTGCCGGAAGGCGATGAACTGCTGAAACGGACAGAATCATCTTATATTGAACTTAACGACCTCAGCGGAGAGATAGAGAAGATAAATGCCTCGGTAGACTCCGATCCGCAGCGGCTTGATAAGGTTAATCAGCGCCTCGATACACTATATTCCCTGATGCAAAAACACAGGGCCGCAAACCTGCACGATCTCATAATCCGGAGGGAGGAGATAAGGAAAATGGTCAGGGCCATTGAAGGGAAGGATGAACGGATGGCCGAGCTTACCGTACTTCTCAGCAAGGAGACAGGCAAGCTTAAGGAATTGTCGGGCGAGCTGTCGGCAAAAAGAAAGAAAGCAATACCCGACATTGAAAAAAAAATCACCGACCTTCTCAGGCAGCTGGGCATGCCCAATGCCCGCTTCAGAATAGAGATCGGGGAGCTGAAAGAGTTTTCATCATCAGGCAGCGACCATGCCGATTTTCTGTTTTCAGCAAACAAGCAGGTGGAACCCGAGAACCTGGCAAAAATTGCTTCGGGAGGAGAACTCTCAAGAGTAATGCTCAGCCTGAAATCTACTCTCACCAGGAATATAAACCTCCCTACCATCATTTTCGATGAGATCGATTCTGGCGTCTCGGGAGAGGTAGCCGACAAGGTAGGACAGATACTCGCAGGTATGGGGAAATATATGCAGGTGATCAATATTACACATCTTCCACAGGTGGCAGCAAGAGGCACCCGGCATTACCATGTGTTTAAAGATGATTCCGGCGACTCAACAATTACACGGATTAAATTGTTATCCGACAAAGAACGTATTGTTGAAGTTGCAAGATTGCTCAGCGGCAGTGAGATAACAGATACTGCCATGAAAAATGCAAAAGAACTGATTCAATCTGCTCAAAATTAAAAATCGTAAAATGAAGGGATCTTTACTGGAAGGGAAAAAGGGTGTCATTTTTGGTGCCCTCAACGAAAAATCAATTGCCTGGCAGGTAGCATTGAAAGCCTGGGAACAGGGTGCAAAGCTTGTCCTGACAAACTCACCAGTGGCAGTGCGGATGGGAACAATAAACGAACTGGCTGAACAGACAGGAAGCGCTGTGATCACTGCTGATGCCACAAAGATGGAAGATATTGATAACCTGCTGTCGCAGAGCATGAAGATCTTCGGCGGACAGTTTGATTTCATACTTCACTCAATAGGAATGTCTCCTAACGTCAGGAAAGATATACCTTATGAACAGACCAGCTATGAAAACATGCTGAAAACCTTTGACATCTCGGCACTCAGTTTTCACCGTATCCTGCAAACGGCATACAAGCTCGATGCCATAAAAGAATGGGGCTCTGTTGTGGCGCTGTCATATGTGGCCGCACAGAGAACTCTGACAGGCTATAACGATATGGGTGATGCAAAAGCACTCCTTGAATCTATTGCAAGAAGTTTCGGATACATCTACGGACGCGACAGGCGCGTGAGGATAAATACTATCTCACAGTCGCCGACACCCACAACCGCCGGAGCCGGGATACATGGATTCGATTCGCTGGTCGATTTCTCTGAACGTATGTCGCCCCTCGGAAATGCGACTGCAGAAGAGTGTGCCGACTATTGTGTTGCACTCTTTTCGGACCTTACCAGGAAAGTAACCATGCAGAACCTTTACCACGATGGCGGCTTCTCAAGCATGGGTATGAGCCTTAAAGCTATTGAGCAATATAAGAAGAGCTTTGAGGAATGCGATTGTGACGAGAAGGAGAAAGACTAAAGACTAAAGACCAAAGACCAAAGACCAAAGACCTGTACGACCTGATAAGTATAAATACCTATTTTAGAAGCGGTTCATTTTAGGGTGAATCGCTTTTTTTATATTTGATTATACTAAAATCCTGAAATATGCTGAACCTTATCCTGCTTATAGTTTTTTATATCACCTTCCCGGTTTTTCTTATATGGCTAACAATGAAGTTTCCTTTTTTCAGGAAGCTGGGAGCCATCTTCATGGCTTACCTTGTGGGCATTATAATAGCCAATATCGGCATTCTCCCTAAGAACAGTGATTCTTTTATAGAACAGACTGTCGGAAAGGACAGGGCTTTTGTGCCAAGAACCGAAGTTGCAGAGCTTGTTACTTCGGGAAGATTTACTGAGACTGACATGAAGGCAAACAATGTAGCAGCAATACAGGATATGGTACAAAGTTCCATTATTCCATTGGCCCTTCCGTTAATACTTTTTTCGCTGAATGTAAGACGGTGGCTGAAGTTTTCAGGAAAAGGCTTCCTGTCGATGCTTCTTGCCATGGTATCAGTGATAATAATAGTAGCAGCAGGGTATGTGATTTTCAG
>JAKLFN010000075.1 GCA_022711195.1 Bacteroidota bacterium | reverse complement strand
GGAATATCTTTTCTGGCTGAGGCGTGTATATGTCGATTACCAGGAAGTTTACCGCAGAGCTCTTCCCGACACGCTGGTATGGAGAAGCCCTATGGGGTTCAATGATCCATATGTACAGTATTACTTCAGGCATCCCTCATATAACCAGTATCCTGTTGTAGGTGTAAGCTGGCTGAAAGCAACCGACTATTGTCTATGGAGAACTGACAGGGTAAATGAACAGATACTTGTCGATGAAGGCGAACTGAGCCCGAATCCAAACCAGATAAATCAGGATAACTTCAATACCGAAGCATACCTTGCAGGGCAGTATGAAGGTGTTACAAATAAACTAAGGGAAAGCCTTAATCCGAATCAGACTGAAAGAAGAACCAACTTCGAAGACGGAGTGCTTCTTCCTGCATACCGGCTGCCTACAGAAGCAGAATGGGAATTTGCAGCCTATGCACTCAGGGGTACGACCTTCGAGGAGAGAATTTATGAAAGAAGGATTTACCCGTGGGACGGACATAACGTAAGAAATTCAGCTCCCAAGAACCGTGGAGAGATGATGGCAAACTTCGTTCGCGGCCGTGGTGATATGATGGGCGTGGCTGGAAACCTTAACGACAATGCCCCGATCACTGCTGAAGTCAGATCATACTGGCCAAACGATTACGGCCTCTATTGCATGGCTGGAAATGTTAACGAGTGGGTAAACGATGTATACCGCCCCATGACTACCGACGACGTGGATGAATTTAATCCCTTCAGAGGTAACGTCTATACCGATCTCAGACGTGATGCCAACGGCAGGGTGGTAACAAAAAATAATCTCGGAAGGCTTTATGTTGACACGGTAAAAGCAAAAGATGTATCAACCCGTTACAACTATCAGAAAGGCGACTACAGAAATTATAAGGATGGTGATCAGAAATCAGCTATCGGTACAGAGTGGCTGACGGAAGATGATCCTGATAACAGACAGGGTTCTTACAGGATGTATGCCCAGCAGATGGCTGCCGACGGCGGCGCTGCCGACTTCGTTACACTGATAAATGACAACGCAAGGGTTTACAAGGGCGGCTCCTGGAAAGACAGGGCATACTGGCTCAACCCGTCAACACGCAGATTCCTCGACCAGAGCGAATCACGCGACGATATCGGCTTCCGTTGTGCCATGATCAGGGTGGGCACTCCTTCAGGGTTCTGATACTGATAAAATGAAATATTAAAGCCTCATTATGACTGCATAATGAGGCATTTTTTTCGATATGGGAACGGACCAGATATACAAACTCTTCAGGGAATCAAAAGGAGTTTCAACCGATTCTAGGAATGTCGGGCAGGGAGAAATATTCTTCGCCCTGTGGGGCGAAAACCATAACGGGAATAAATATGCTGCCGACGCACTCGAGAAAGGAGCTTCATGGGCAGTCATCGACGATCCTGCATTTGAGACTGACAAAACAATACTGGTCGATGACACTCTTTCAGAACTTCAGGCCCTGGCCTCACACCACAGGAAAGAGATGAATGCACATGTCCTGGCTATAACCGGGAGCAACGGAAAGACAACTACCAAGGAACTGATCTCAGCTATTCTTGCAAGAAAATTCAGGGTACATTCGACAAAGGGAAATCAGAATAACCACATAGGCGTTCCTCTCACAATCCTTTCGGCACCGCAGGATACCGAAATGCTGGTTATCGAAATGGGAGCCAATCATATCAGTGAGATAAGAACCCTCTGCCTGATTGCCCGTCCCGATTTTGGTATGATCACAAACATAAGCCCGGCACATATCGAAGGGTTCGGATCGTTTGAAGGGGTTGTTAAAGCTAAAACAGAATTGTATGAACATCTCCGGAAAGTTAACGGAATAGCATTCTATAATGATAAAGACCCGATACTGTCGGAGAAAATTTTCAGGCTCGTAAACAGGGCCGTACCATTTTCAGAACCTACAGGCATTGGGCTGAGGCTCGAGCCCGTGCCTGCAGAAATGAACCTCAGGCTTCATGCAAAATATCAGAATAAAGCCTATGAGATAAAGAGTAACCTGTTCGGAAAATATAATGTTGAAAATATCAGGGCAGCCATTGCAACGGGACTTTTCTTCGGTGTCGGGATGAATGATATCATTGAGGAGATTGAAAATTATAATCCCCGTAACAACAGGTCCCAGATCATCAAAACAAAAGAAAATACACTAGTCTGCGATTCTTATAATGCCAATCCCGTGAGCATGCAAAAGGCAATTGAATCGTTCGCAGCTATCGAAGCGGAGAAAAAGATCTGTATCCTGGGCGACATGCTTGAACTCGGTGACAGGAGCGAGGAAGAACACCAGGCGATACACAGGGTGCTTACTGATCATAACCTCCTGGATGTCATCCTGGTAGGGCCTGTATTTTGTAAAGTATCAGCTGGCTTCCGGTTCAAAACCTTCCGCGATGTAAACAGGTTGAAGGAGTACCTGAAGACAAAACCCCTGAAGGGATTTCATATACTCGTCAAGGGATCAAGGGGCATAGCCCTGGAACAGGTTTATGATTTTCTGTAAAGCAGCCAGGAGCTAAATACTTCCTTCGAAACTGATATTTATTACAAGTATTTCCGACCTGCTCGCCGATCTTATTCTCGGACCCCATATTCCGAAACCTGAAGAAACAATGATCTGTGTATTGCCAATCTTCTTATATCCGTAGCTGACTTCGTAAATTGCCCTGGTAAAGTAGTTCAGTGGCCAGAACTGACCATTATGGGTATGTCCTGAAAGCTGAAGGTCGACATTATTTCTGACAGCTTCATCGATGTTTACCGGCTGGTGATCGAGAACAATAACCGGATACCTTCGATCGGTTGTTTCCAGTAATTCCTCAAGAGGCTTCCTCTCTTTTGAATAGAACCGTTTCGAATCCCTGTCGGTCCTTCCTGCAACCTGTATTCCACCCGGAAGCAATACCAATTCATCCTTCAAAACACGTATTCCCTTGCTTTCGATATATGGGATAGTTTTCTTTGCACCGCCAATAAACTCGTGGTTGCCTGTGATCGCAAAGAGGCCGTCATTTGTTACGGGAACCTTAAGATATTGAAGCAGGTCACCCCGCAGAACAGGCCCCATCTCACCGTCAATTATATCTCCAAGGAGGAAGATCACGTCGGGCTTCTGCTGCTCAAGGATTTCAGAGAGCTTATTCATGCTTCTCTTCCGTATTATACTGCCCAAGTGGATATCCGAAACAGCTGCCACTCTTAACCTTTGTATACCATCGGTAACTTTTGGGATAGTTATATTATACTCCCTTACTTTTGGAATTATTGCGTTGATAAATCCACCGGCAATAAGAACTATTGAAACCGAGACAACTGTTACAAACGACCATTTCCTGAAATCTGCAATGTTGGTTGTATTGATTATCCCGGGGATCCTAAGCAGCAGGCTTATCAGATCGGAAAGGATAAAGAAGAAAAATCCATATACCAGGAAGGCCATCCAGAAGCCTCCTATTATATTCAGGACATCGGAAAAGACCGTGGAATGGCGTGATTCAAGGACCTTGGCAATGATAAAAGTTATCGCAAGAGTAATAAACAAAATTGTATAGAGCCACCGGTTTTCCCTGATGGCCGGTATTGCATTATAACCCTTGAAAAAGATATATGCGTTGCCACCAAAATAAACTGTAAAAACGACTGCCAGAAAGATAATCAGCTGGGAGGACTTCATTTAATGGGAATTTCGTGAATTATATTATTGTATGTTTTTTTTCTTTTAACATAAAACTCATAAACAATGCTTTTGTTCAAAATAAGATTTTCAGGATCCCTGTTCCCAAGGGATCTGACACGAGCTCTTTTCTCTATCAGTGAAGTCCTTTCCCTTACGGCATGCCTGTGTGCCTTCCAGACGGCGATAAAATTTTTCAAGTCTCCTTTCATAAGAAAAAATATTGCTGCCAGTCCATCCAGTATTTTTCTTATGAATAATATACGTGAGAATTTTCTTTCGGGCAGGTTCTTAAAAAGGAGGTATATGCTGTTCCTGAAATTCAGGTATGTTTTGAACGGTGAGTTATAAGGCAGGGAGCCTCCCCCTACATGATATACCTTGGAATCAGGAATAAAAGCTACTCTGTATCCCGTCCTGTGGAACCTCCAGCAGAGATCTATCTCTTCCATATGGGCAAAAAAATCGGCATCAAAGCCTCCGCATTCTTTCCACGCTGATGCCCTGACAACCATGCAGGCCCCCGATGCCCAGAAAACATCAGCCAGTGAATCGTACTGACCGTTATTTACTTCAACATGGCTGAGGATCCGGCCACGGCAGAAAGGATATCCGTATTTATCAATATAACCTCCGGCAGCACCGGCATATTCAAAGTGATCTTTCCGGTCGAACGAAAGAATTAGAGGCTGGCAGGCTGCAACATCGGTATTGCTGTCCATATAGCTGATCAGCGGCTCCAGCCATCCCTCAGTAACCTCAATGTCAGAGTTCAGGAGGATATAATATTGTGCTTCAATCTCACTAAGGGCAAGATTGTATCCCCCGGCAAATCCATGGTTTTTATCGAAACGTAATAGATTTACTTCCCTGTGATTCTCCTCG
The DNA here is from genome assembly GCA_022711195.1 of Bacteroidota bacterium. The sequence goes on along the minus strand of JAKLFN010000075.1, from coordinate 5,029 downwards.
ATCCATTCGCATGATCCGTCTGTTGATCCATTATCAGCAACATAGATCGTTGTTCCAGGACCAGCAGATTTCTCAAGTGTGTTATTAAGGAACATTTTCAGGAAGCCTGATCCGTTCCAGTTCAGTATAACGACAGCTGTTTTAATCATTCTGTGGCTCACGCTTATGTTTCCATCTTTTATGGCTCCATATCCAGAATTCGGGACGCTCTTTTATTATTTCTTCGAGCCTTTTGACATGAGTTTCTGTTATAAAATGTTCGGGAAGACCGGCAGTATGCTCGAGTAGAAGTTCCACAGTAAATGAGTAATATCCTCTTCTGATCTTTTGCACATTGAAAAAGACCAGAGCCATATCATATTTTGAGGAAATCTTCTCTGCACCCAGGTAAACAGCAGTCTCCTGGTTCAGAAATTCAGTCCAGAACCTGATATCTCCCTTTGCAGGTATCTGGTCAGTGAGAAATGAATATAGTGACCTTACGTTGTTTTTCCTGTTCGAGATGATGTCTCTGACAACATGTTGCATAGGTGTGACGGTCATGCCAAGTTTGGTCCTGCTGTCGATCATAAACTGATCGAAATGCTTGTTTGCCAGAGGTTTGTAAATGGATACAAAATTGTACCCGGAATAGAGGGGCAGGCACATCAGCCACTCCCAGTTATTATAATGGCCCAGGACTGCAGCAACATCGCGTCCATCATCGTACAGTTTCTTAAGCAGCCCGGGGTTGGTGAGAGGCATTCTTTTAAGAAGATGCTCTGCAGTAAGGTGGGTAAGCTTGAAAGTTTCAATGAAGATATCGCAGAGATGGTGATAAAACTTTTTCTCAATTTCAATGATCTGTTCCAGGCTTTTCTCAGGAAATGAGTTAAGCAGGTTTGTCCTGACAACTTTTCTCCGGTACCCCGGGAAGTAATAGAAAAAGAGAAATGCAATGTCAGAAAAAACATATAAGATCCTGAGAGGTAGGAGAGTCACCAGCCAGTTGAAGGCATAGAAGATGTAATAACCCAGGGCGCTCATATCAGTTTCGCGTATTTACACCATAAATTTACTGACATTTTCCAGAAACTCAGGAAAAACATTATGACAGGCTGCGACTATTTCACTACCGTTGAGCAGCTTTTCATTGCCGGAAAAGTCTGATACCCGTCCGCCTGCTTCACGTACAAGAAGATTTCCCGCGGCCACATCCCAGATTTTAAGATCATATTCATAAAATGCCTCAAACTTTCCGCATGCAACGTAGGCAAGGTCAATCGATGCTGAACCGAGTCTTCTTATTCCGTGTGTCGTTTTGCAGAAGTGTGTAAGCGATTTCATATACTTACTGAGCCTGCTGAAATCGTTGTAAGGGAAGCCGGTAGCCACAAGGCTGTCAGCCAGGCAGGTAGCCGAAGATGCATGTATTCTCCTGCCATTCAGCCAGGAGCCTCCTTTCTTCCAGGCTTTGAACAGTTCGTTTCCGTTTACATTGCAAACAACCCCTGCCACTGGTTCACCATTTTCGGCGAGGGCTATACTGATGGCATAAGGATGAATGCCGTGTACAAAATTAGTAGTCCCGTCAAGTGGATCGATGATCCAGTTATACCTGGGTCCTTTCTTTGAGACAGTACCCTCCTCTGCAATAAATCCCGCCTCTGGAAGAATCTTTTTAAGCATTTCAGCAAGCATCACCTCGGATCCCTTATCGACATAAGAAACAAAGTCGTGCAATCCTTTCGTTTCAGTATCTTTCTTTTCAAAACGACCTGCTTCCTGAATAATAAATTTTTCAGCCTGAAGTGCTGCTGCCTCTATCTGGTCAGTAATTTTTTCTAAGTCGATCATTTCTATTGAATTATTTGTATGCTCATCCTTTCATTCTCAGAAATGCCAGTGAGCTTTACCTTTTTAATTTGTCCTGCCAGCTTCTGATCCCATGGATATTCGACCCGGAGGTAATTCCCGGTATAACCTGTGATCATGCCCCCGGTACGGGATTTTTCAAACAGGACAAATGCTTCATGGCCGGTATTTTGATTCATGAATTCCCTGTGTTTCGATTGTGAGAGACTGATGAGCAGCTTGCTTCTTTCTTCCTTTGTGCTGCTATTTATTTTTCCGGGCATCTGGTCTGCTTTTGTGTTTGGTCTCCCCGAATAGCTGAAAACATGGAGGTAGGACAGGGGTGTAGCCCTCAGAAATTCATAGGTCTCGTCGAAATCGGCGCTTGTTTCACCCGGGAAGCCGACAATTACATCAGCACCGATACCTGCCATGGGAATTAACTCTTTTATTCGATTTACCCTCTCTGAAAATAATTCTCTCTTATACCTTCTTCCCATGAGTGCCAGTATCCTGTTGCATCCGCTTTGCAGCGGGATATGGAAATGGGGTAAAATTTTTGATTCTCCTGCCAACATTACCAGGAGTTCATCTGTAAGGAGGTTTGGCTCGATTGATGAAATTCTGAACCGCTCTATTCCTTCGGTTTTGATGAGTTCCTTCATGAGCGTTTTAAAGTCATCGCCTGTCGACTTTCCGAAATCGCCAATGTTCACTCCTGTTACAACGATTTCCTTTACTCCTTTAGATGCTATCAGGGCAGTCTCTGCAAGAAGTGTCTCAATCGACGGATTTCTGCTTGCCCCACGTGCGAGAGGAATTGTGCAGTAGGAACAATGATAATCGCATCCATCCTGTACCTTCAGGAAGGAGCGGGTCCTGTCGCCTGAAGAGTATGAATGAACGAATCTTTCCGAAGAAGTTAATTCACAGGAGTGTATCTCGGGCTGTTTTATCGCTTTGTTGCCTGTGAAATATTGAGCGACATCGAACTTTTCATTAATACCAAGAACAAGATCGACCCCGGGGATGGAGGCTATTTCGGAAGGGTTCAATTGGGCATAGCAGCCTACCACTGCGATAAATGCCTCAGGCGACTGGTTTATAAACTTCCTGATAGCCTGTTTGCATTTTTTGTCGGCTGTGTCTGTAACAGAACAGGTATTAATAATATATATGTCGGCTTTTTTGCCGGCAGGAACCCGTTCGAACTTATCTTCAGGGAATGACCTGGCTATTGTTGATGTTTCGGTAAAATTCAGCTTGCAGCCGAGGGTGTGAAAAGCGACTTTTATTTTTTCGTCATTCATTTTTTATGTTTCACAACAACCACATTCCTGAATTCCAGGTCTTTACCTTCACTCTGAAGGCAGATATGGCCGCTATTGATATTCAGCCCGGTTGCCTTGTTCTGAAGGATTCCGTTAACACTGACGGTTATGGTATTGGATAAGCATGTAACCTCCATTTTATTCCATTCGCCTGCAGGCTTTTCTGATGATCCGGCAAGTTTCTTCACCGACCTCACGGCTTTATCTTTGCGTTCGTTCATATCAGCTCCGTTCATGCACACGAAATCGCCGGCGCTGCCTGCCTTGAGCTGACATTCAATACACCTGGGCCAGATGGTATCGGGAAGCTGTGCATGCACAAAAACCCCGCTATTGGTTGGCTCTGAAGGCCAGCGCCATTCGAGGGTGAGAGTATAGTCGCTGAAACTTTCTTTAGTGCGCATATAACCGAATGGTTCTCCTTTGATATTTATCACGCCATTTTTGACGGAGAATACACCCGAGGGATCAACAGAAGGATCTTTCAGGTGAAAGGCCCAGTTTTTCAGGTCTTTGCCGTTGAACAACCTGACTGTCTCTGGTTTGGCTTTCCTGCTTTGTTTCTCTTTCGATTGTTTTGGCTGTCCCTGTACAGTGCCAGCCAAAACTAACATGGCAGCTGCCATCATTATGAGTGTCCTGATTTTCATATATAGTTAAATTAAAGGAGTTTACTGGCAAGTTCAGCAAGGAAGCTTCTTTCTCCCTTGACCAGGTTGACATGGGCAAAAATATCCTGGTTTTTCATCTTGTCCGACAGATAGCTGAGTCCGTTGGATGCAGTGTCGAGGTATGGAGAATCTATCTGTTCGATATCACCTGTGAAAACCATCTTTGTGCCTTCACCGGCCCTTGTAATAATAGTTTTTATCTCATGAGGTGTCAGGTTCTGTGCCTCGTCGACAATGAAGAATATGCTGGAAAGGCTGCGTCCCCTGATGTAGGCAAGAGGTGTAATGACCAGCTTTTCTTCCTTCATCATTTCGTTTATCCTGATGAATTCAGGGCTCTGATGGCTGAATTTATGCTTGATGACTGTAAGATTGTCGTACAGGGGCTGCATATAAGGATCCATTTTTTCTTTTACATCCCCGGGCAGGAACCCGAGATCACGGTTTGCAAGAGGGACGATAGGCCTTGCAAGGAAAATCTGTTTATATCTTTTATGCTGGGCCAGGGCTGCAGCCAGGGCAAGAAGGGTTTTTCCCGTTCCGGCCTTACCCGTCAGCGATACAAGCTGTATGTCGGGATTCGACAGCGCATCGAGAGCAAAAGTCTGTTCTGCATTTCTCGGATCAATGCCATAGGTTGTCTGTTTTATTACCCTGTTGAGCTGTTTATTTACAGGATTATAATGTGCCAGGGCGCTTGAGCCATTGTTTTTCATAATAAAAAACTGGTGTCCCTTCAGGTCACCTTCAAGCCTGAATTCCTCTGCACTGACACCTTCAGGAACCTCATATAATTTGCTGATCAGCTCCTGGTCGACGCCTTCCATTACTGTTATTCCTTTATACAGATCGTCGATATTGGCGACCTTATCATTCTCATAGTCCTGGGCAATGATTCCCAGCGACTTGGCTTTCATCCTGAGGTTGATATCCTTCGTAATAAGAACTACTGTCTTGTCTTTGTTCGAAGTGCAAACGTAATCGGCAATGGCAAGTATACGATGATCGGAGGTCCTTTCCGGGAAGGAAGCACTTACCTTGTCGGAGAAATCTTTGCCGGTTTCAATATGAAGATTACCCAGATTTTCCCCGAGAGGGATATTGGCTGTCAGCAGCATATCCCCCGAAAGCTTATCCAGCTCCCGGGTAAATTCCCTGGCATGAAAATTTATTATATCGTTTCCTCTTTTGAAC
>JAKLFN010000074.1 GCA_022711195.1 Bacteroidota bacterium | reverse complement strand
GCTGTTCGGGGAACTGGCTGTGAATGACTACCGGGACAGGGCGATTGTGCCGGGAATTACACTGAGACCTTCCGACAGGCTGGCAATAAATCTGCTATACAGGAATTATTCACCGCGATATTTCAGTTTTCATGGCAGCGGACCAGGAAGCAGCACTTCCACAGGCAACGAAAAAGGTCTCCTGGGCAATTTCACATTTGAAGCAGCTAAACATCTGTTCATAAGCGCCGGCGCCGATGTTTACGTCTCACCATGGCTCAGGTATAACACCGGTTTCCCGTCGCTCGCCAGGAGAACGGAAGTAAAGATGAACTACAGACCTTCGGAAAGCCTCGATCTTCAGCTGACATATAATATAAGGTGCAAACAGGAAGGCAGCGACGTAATGACAGGAATTAAAGGAATTGGAGAATCAACAGTGCGGTGGCTGAAAGGACAGGTAAGATACAGTCCGGCGGAAAGGATTACTCTTGCCACAAGGTTGGACTGCAAATTTACAGACAATTCAGGCAGCAGGGGAATTCTTTTCCTGCAGGATTTAAGATTCAGGTTCGCGAAGGCGCCGCTTACGATATGGGCCAGGTATTGCATCTTCAATACAGAAGACTGGGATTCCAGGATATATACTTACGAAAATGACCTCCTGCAGAGTTTCAGTATTCCTGCACTCTCCGGGAGAGGCACACGAAGTTATATCATGATCAACTGGGAAGCAGGAAAACATTCTGAGCTGAGGGTAAAATATTCTGTCACATCAGTTGATGAAGCCGGACAATCAACAGGAAAGAATGAATTAAAATGCCAGTTCAGGATATGGTTCTAGTTTAATTAAGACAGGGACATGGATTTGGAATCGGCGCCAACAGAATCGCACCATCGTACCATCACACCGCCGTACCGTTGCACCGTTGTACCATTGCACCATTGTACCATTGCACCATTGCACCCTTATCCCTCTTCCCCGGTCTTTATATCCCTGATATTGAGTTGCAGGTTTTTGCTGCCGCGGAACTCATTCATTTCAATCGAATAACAGATATCGAAGGGTTTATGGGATTTTATATATTCGAAATGATTTGCCAGGTTGAAGCCTATGGCAGGCAGGGATTTTGTTGCAGATGATTCCTGGCAGAGATCGAGTTTCAGGTGTTCTCCGTTTGAGCCTACCATCCTTCCTGCACCGGTATCAAATACCATCCTTGAAACGAACAGAGGCGACATGTTTTCCGGTCCGAAGGGCTGGAACTGGCTCATCACCCTGAAGAATTCATCGTTTATCTCCGAGAAGGAGAGCTCTGTGTCGATGAATATCCGTGGAACAAGCTGGTCTTCTGTGATAGTCCTGTTCACATACTGTTCGAAGCGTTCGATGAACGGCTTTATGTTTTCTTTCTTCAGAGTCAGACCTGCTGCAAACATATGTCCGCCGAAGCTCTCCAGCAGGTCGCTGCATGCTTCTATTGCCTGGTAAAGATCATATCCCTGTACTGATCGTGCCGAGCCTGTCGCAAAGCCATTTGATTCGGTAAGGATTACTGTAGGCCGGTAATATGTTTCAATCAGCCTTGAAGCCACAATACCTATTACCCCTTTTTTCCAGGCAGGGTTATAGAGTACCGTTGTCTTTGCATTTGTATTGCTCTGATCTTCAGAGATCATGCGCATAGCCTCAGTAGTTATCACCCTGTCGACAGTACGGCGTTCTATGTTGAAGCTGTTTATCTCCTTGCTGATACCGGTAGCCAGCTTTGAATCATTTGATATCAGTAATTCGACTGCTTTGCTTCCTGTTTCCATTCTGCCGGCTGCATTTATCCTGGGCCCGATCTTGAAAACGACATCCTCTATTGTGAGGGCCCTGAATACTTCGGCTTCACGGATGATCTCCTTGAGTCCTGTTCGCGGGGCCTCATTGAGCTGTCTGAGGCCGAAATATGCGAGTACCCTGTTCTCTCCGGTAATGGGTACAATGTCGGAAGCGATGCTTACAGCCACCAGGTCGAGGTAAGATGCGATAGTGCTGAAAGGGATACCATGAATTTTTGAGTAAGCGTGTATAAGCTTGAATCCTACGCCGCAGCCCGAGAGCTCCTTGTATGGATAAGTGCATCCCGGCTGTTTCGGATCGAGCACTGCCAGCGCCCTCGGGATCTCGTAACCGGGATAATGATGGTCGCAGATGATCACGTCGAGCCCTTTTGACTTTGCATAGCTGACCTTCTCAACAGCTTTTATACCGCAGTCGAGAGTTATAATAATCTTGCAGTTACCAGCTACAGCGTAATCAATTCCCTGGAACGATACTCCGTACCCTTCCTTGTATCTGTCGGGTATATAGTAATCAACATTTGAGTATTGTTCTTTCAGGAATGAATAGACAAGTGCCACGGCAGTTGTGCCATCCACATCATAGTCGCCATACACTAGTATCCTTTCATTTTTCTTTATAGCCGTCGAAAGCCTGTCGACAGCGATGTTCATATCCTTCATCATGAAGGGATCGTGAAGGAATTCAAGGCTTGGATTAAAAAAGGCATGTGATTCGGCAGCAGTGGTTATCCCTCTCTGCACCATAATATTAGCCAGAGATTCGGAGACACCCAGCGCTCCTGCCAGCTGTCTGACAACAACGCTGTCGCCACGCTCTTTTATAACCCATTTCTTTTCCATCAGCCTTGTTTGTCTAGATCCATTCGAGATCAAAAATACTTTTAATTTTCCGCTTTAAGACCTCTTTTACTTCTTCAATATCCTGTTTCACTCCAAGTTCTTTCTCCAGTGAAGTTACTCCCTTGTCGGTAAATCCACATGGATTGATATAATTAAAGTAGGTAAGGTTTGTATTTACATTGAAAGCAAATCCGTGCATTGTAACAAACCTGCTTGCCCTTACACCAATGGCACATATCTTTCGTGCTTTCCCTTTAATCCCCGGATCGAGCCATACACCTGTCCCTCCGGGAAGCCTGGCACCTTTCAGTCCATATCCGGAGATAGTTTCGATAACAGCTTCTTCGACACGTAAAATATATTCTTTCAATCCTATTTTAATTTTTTCGAGGTCGAAAATGGGATAGCCGACGATTTGTCCGGGTCCATGGTATGTGATATCTCCTCCCCTGTCGATTTTGTAGAATGTGGCTTCTTTTGCCTGCATCTGGATGAAGTCGATTAGCAGGTTATTTTCCGAACCGCTTTTGCCGAGAGTATAAACGTGCGGATGCTCCACAAAAATAAGATGGCCGGGAAGATTTCTTTCCGGATCCTGGTTTTCCGCAGTAGCTTTTTTTGAATTTACAAGAAGGTTGAAGACCTCAGCCTGGTAATCCCATGTAAGCTTATAATCCTTCAGTCCAAGATCTTCATATATAACATTATAGCTCAATCAGGATCCCCGTTTTATTCAGCTTCAATATAATCATTTATTATTTACAGCGACATGTTTTTCTGCATGAAAAGATGAACGGACAAGTGGTGAGCTTTCAACAAATTCGAATCCCTTTTCAAGTGCATACTTTTGATAAAAGCTGAATTTTCCGGGGGTATAATATTCCACAACATCCATGTGTACAGGTGAGGGTTTGAGGTATTGGCCGATTGTCAGGATCCTGCAGCCCGAATTAAACAGATCGTTTATTGTTTCATGAATTTCGTTTTCAGTTTCTCCGAGTCCCAGCATAAAACCCGACTTTGCCCTGCCATGCTTCCCGGCAATATATCTGATCACATCGAGGCTTGTGTCGTATTTGGCCTTTGTACGGATAAGCGGCGTTAGTCGTCGTACTGTTTCGATATTGTGTGAAATAACATCGGGGTGTGCCTCGATTATTTTCTGAATATTTTCAGGGATAGCGTCGAAATCGGGAATCAGGGTTTCTACGGTGATCGCCGGATTTACTTTTTTTATTTCAGTTATCACCTCTGCCCAGAATGATGCTCCCCCGTCTTTCAGGTCATCGCGGTCGACTGAAGTTATCACGCAGTGTCTAAGCTGAAGCTTTTTTATTGATTCTGCAAGCCGGTGAGGTTCATCAGGGTCAGGAGGAAGAGGTCTTCCTGTTTTTGTGTTGCAGAATTTACATGCCCTGGTGCAAATGTCGCCGAGGATCATGAATGTTGCGGTTCCGGCGTTCCAGCATTCTCCTATGTTAGGGCAGTTTCCGCTTGTACAGATTGTATGAAGATGGTTTTCCGAAACCAGGTGTTTCACTCTTGAATAGTTCTCCCCGCTTGCACGCTGCATCTTAAGCCATTCCGGTAATCGTCTATTCTGATTCATAATACAATTTCAGGCAAAAATACAAAACTATTCATTTCATGGTCAAGAACTCACGGTTCCCATCTCGCCAATTTCTTGCCTCTCCTCCTAAATCCCCCTCTCCCATGAGAGAGGGGGACTTATTGACTTATTGTTAGTTAGAAGCCCCTCTCCCGCCTCAGCGGGAGGTTTGGGGAGAGGCTAACAAACAAAGAGATTTAAGGAGAGGCAGAGAAAAAACATTATATTTGTTTGCATCGATACTAATTAACATTAAAAACAAATATACATGGCAAATGATGATTTTAAGGTAAGCCGTAACTACCAGACGGTAATAGGCGATTTTCCGAAAGTAGGCATTCGTCCTGCCATCGACGGACGTGAACGCGGAGTCAGGGAATCTCTGGAAAAGCAGACCATGAAAATGGCAAAAAATGCTGCTGACCTGATCTCTAAAACCATTAGATATCCAAATGGCAGACCTGTTGAATGTGTAATTTCCGACACAACCATCGGAGGAGTGGCAGAAGCAGCATCATGTGCCGAAAAGTTCAGAAAAACAGGTGTTGGCATTAGTCTCACTGTCACACCTTGCTGGTGCTATGGCAGCGAAACAATAGATATGGATACTCAGATGCCAAAAGCCATCTGGGGTTTCAATGGCACTGAACGCCCGGGGGCAGTCTACCTGGCTGCAGCCCTTGCAGGACATACCATGAAGGGACTTCCCGCCTTCGGGATCTACGGCCATGATGTACAGGATGCCGGCGATGAAAGTATTCCTGCCGACGTGAGCGAAAAAATTCTCAGGTTCGTGAAAGCCGGCCTGGCAGTTGCATATATGAAAGGTAAGTCTTACCTGTCGATGGGATCTGTATCCATGGGAATTGCCGGATCAATTGTGAGAGAAGATTTCTTCCAGGAGTACCTCGGCATGCGAAACGAATATATCGATATGAGCGAGTTCAACAGGAGGCTGAACGAAGGTATATACGATAAAGAAGAATTCAAAAAAGCACTCGTCTGGACAAAGAAATATTGCAAAGAAGGAAAAGATATCAACACAAAACCGAAATCAAGGGCCCGTAAGGATGAAGAGTGGGAGATCGTAGTAAAGATGACAATGATCGCCCGCGACCTTATGGTAGGAAATCCCAGGCTGAAGAAAGCCGGATTCGGAGAAGAGTCTAACGGACATAATGCTATCCTTGCCGGTTTCCAGGGACAGCGCCAGTGGACCGATCACATGCCCAACGGCGATTTTCTCGAAGCAATACTCTGCTCATCGTTTGACTGGAACGGTATCCGTCCTCCATATCTTGTGGCAACAGAGAACGATGCCATGAACGGCGTTCCGATGCTCTTTGGTTATCTGCTGACAAATACGGCTCAGATGTTCTCCGACATCAGGACATACTGGAGTCCGTCTGCCATACAACGTGTTTCGAAGATCAAACCTTCAGGGCTGGCTGCAAACGGAGTTATTCACCTGATAAATTCAGGAGCATCAGCGCTCGACTTCTCAGGAAGACAGACAATGAGAGGAGATTCCGTTATCAAGCCATTCTGGGAGATAACTTCAAAAGATGCGGAAGAGTGCCTCAGAGCAACAACCTGGGAACCTGCAAACACCGGATACTTCAGGGGCGGAGGATTCTCATCCCAGTTCAACACTAAAGGTGTCATGCCACTGACAATTTCAAGAGTAAACCTTGTTAAAGGTCTCGGTCCTGTTCTTCAGCTTGCTGAAGGATGGACAGTCGAGCTTCCTGAAAAGGCACATAAGATTCTTACCGACCGTACCGATCCCACCTGGCCCACTACCTGGTTTACACCAAGGCTGACTGGCAAAGGTCCTTTTACTGATGTTTATTCTGTTATGGCAAACTGGGGAGCAAATCATTCGGCTTCAAGCTTCGGACACATAGGGGCAGACCTGATAGCGCTGGCTTCAATGTTAAGAATACCCGTTTGTATGCATAATGTTGCAGATGAAAACATTTTCCGTCCAAGTTCATGGAATGCCTTCGGAATGGACAAGGAAGGATCGGATTACAGGGCTTGTGCCAATTATGGACCACTTTATGAATGATGGTACAATTCCGCCTTCGCTTAGGCTTCGGCGGACGAAGGGTGCAATGGGGAGAAGGTTACATAGACAATAAATTATAGATAAGAACATTATGGAAAACCAACCTGAATTAAAGAAAATTGAGCTTGAAGAGGATACTCTTAAGGATCTTGACAGGACACGAAAATGGTCGATGTTCCTTGCAATACTTGGCTTCATCGGCATCGGGCTGATGGTTACCGGCTCCCTGATAGCAATCGTTTTTCTGTCAGTCTTTGACACTGGTGCATCAAAACTTGGAGCAGTTGAATCGCTTATAATGATCCCGATACTTCTTATCGCACTGCTCTATTTTTTTCCGATTCTGTACCTGTACAGATTTTCAAAACATACAGCTATTGCCGTAAAATCGGCAGACAATAATGAGATGAAGCTTGCCTTCAGATACCTGCGACGTTATTATGTGTTCATAGGTATCCTTGTTATTGTTGTTCTTGTAATATACCTGATCGGGATACTGGCGGCAGGAGCTTCACTGTCATTTCTCAAGGATCTTTCAGGAGCATAATGAAAAAGGATCTCGTTATCGTTTTTGACTGCGGGGCAACCAATTTAAGGGTCATTGCCATCGATGGCCATGGAAAAATAATTGCATCAGAGTCGGCCCCTAACTGTACAAAACCTGATCCTTTCAACCCGGCATGGAGGATATGGGATGTAAATGATATATGGAAGCAGATGTGTCTTGCTTCACGAAAGGTCACCGCCGGTATTGATAAATCAAAGATCCTGGGAGCCACAGTCACGACATTCGGCGTCGACGGAACACTCTTCGACAGAACAGGCCAGATGCTCTACCCTGTAATTTCGTGGCAGTGCGAAAGGACTGTCGCGATAATGGCTGATATCGGGAAATATATACCTCTGACCGATCTCTATTCCGAAAGCGGCGTTCTGCCTTTCACCTTCAACACCATAAACAAACTTATCTGGTTTGCAGAGAACAAGCCTGAGCTTATTGAGAAAAGTCACCGCTTCATGTTCATGCCTTCGATATTTTCATATTTCCTGACAGGAGAAATGATCAATGATACAACCATGGCAGGGACATCGATGGCATCATCGCTCGCAACAAGGTCGATGTCGGGAGTCATACTCGGCAAAATAAATTTCCCTGCTGGAAGATTTGGAGATATTGCGGAACCCGGGACAATAACAGGTGTGGTTACGCCAGGCGCTTCAGCAGAAACAGGACTTCCTGCAGGAGTCCCTGTCGTCGCAACAGGACACGATACACAGTTTGCCATCTACGGATCGGGAGCAGAAATTAATGAGCCTGTCCTCAGCTCCGGAACATGGGAGATCCTGATGGTGAGGTCAAAAGGCTTCAGGACAGGCAAGGAACAGCTTGAAATGTCAATAACCACAGAGTTGGATGCTAGGCCCAGATTATTTAATATCGGTAACCAGTGGGTAGCTTCAGGAATACTGGAATGGGCAAGAAAGAACTTTTACAGCGACATCTCTGAAAATGTTTATGAAACGATGATCGCCGGAGCGGAGAAGGCGCCTTCAGGGTCGAACGGCGTTAAGGTAGTCCCTAAATTTTATGAAGAGCTTAAAGGGAAACCCGGGGGCCTGATCAGCGGACTGACGATGGCAACGACACGCGACGAGATATACCGTGCCATGCTGGAGGCTCTCTCTGAAAGGCTTGCCGAAGGAAAGGAAGCTCTCGAGAGAGCAGGCGGATTTAAGGCGGATAGCATCCTGTGCGTGGGAGGCGGCTCGAAAAACAGGCTCTGGAACAAGCTCAGGGCACAGTATACAGGTGTTCCTGTAAGAATAATCGGTCAGAAGGAGACCACGGTACTCGGAGCCTCCCTTTTCGTACAGGCTGCATGCGGAAATGCAGCAACACCGGAGGATGCAAGGAAGAAAATTGAGTATAAGTTTGAAGAATTTAAACCATAATCAGGCGATACTTATCAATATAATAGACCCCCATCCCATCCCCCGCCGAAGCGGGGCAGGCTTTCCCCCAGGGGGGAAGGAGTAAAGCCATTCCCCCCGTGGGGGGAAAAGGGAAAGGGGGGTCAATGACAATAAAACGTTTAATGATTTTTTATGATATATGCCTATTTCAACGGAAAATTCCTTAAAAAGGAGAGAGTAAAGATCAGTCCCGACGACCGCGGATTTCTCTTTGCCGATGGTGTTTATGAGGTAGTTCGATGGTACGAAGGATTTTTCTTCGACATGGAAAGCCACATGGCAAGGCTGAAGAGAAGCATGAAGGAGCTTCGTATCACATGGCCTGAAGCAGATTCATTTCCGGCTCTTGCAGAAAAGCTTATCAGGAAAAATGAACTCACAGATAAACCATCGCTGGTGTACCTCCAGGTAACAAGAGGTGCTGCAAAGAGATCGCATGCCTTTCCTCCTGATGGCACAGAACCTACGATATTTGCCAACGCATGGTCATTCAATCCTGCAAAGGAGAAGATCGGCGCCGGTATCACGACCATACTTCGCAAAGATCCCAGGTGGAACAGATGCGATATAAAATCCATATCGCTGCTTCCCAATATCATGTATTTCCAGGAGGCCCTGGAGAAAGAATCAATGGAGGTGATTTTTGTCAGGGACGCGATGATGACGGAGTGTTCCCATTCAAATGTCTTCTTTGTCATCGGCGGAAATATTTTCACACATCCCGAATCAGACAATATCCTTTCGGGAGTAACCCGCAGGAATGTTATACGTCTTGCCAGGGAAGCCGGTGTTTCGGTTTTTGAGATACCGGTAGCCGCCAGCCGGATTGGCGAGTTAAGCGAGGCCTTTATCACTAACACCTCCTTTGAAGTGGCACCTGTGTTATCGATTGAAGGACAGCAGGTCGGAGATGGTAAGCCCGGACCTGTAACCATGCTGCTGCGTGAAAAATTCGACTCATACCTGAATACGCTGAAAGCCTGAAAGGTGAAGCCTGATTTTTTCTATATTTGCACAAATTTCAGGAAGAGATGAGCAACCAGACGCTAAGCGAACAGGAACAGATAAGAAGAAATTCACTTGAGGAGATCAGGAAGCTGGGTATAAATCCTTACCCGGCAGCGGAGTACAAGACAAATGCTTTCGCCAGGGATATTCTTGAAAACTTTATATCCGAAAAAAATAATTATCAGGATGTCTGCCTTGCCGGCCGGATAATGAGCAGGCGTATTATGGGAAATGCCTCTTTTGCCGAGATAATGGACTCTTCGGGAAGGATACAGATTTATGTCCGCCGCGATGATCTTTGTCCCGGTGAAGATAAAACCCTCTATAACAACTTCTTCAAACATCATCTCGATATAGGTGATA
>JAKLFN010000073.1 GCA_022711195.1 Bacteroidota bacterium | reverse complement strand
AAATACGAATAATTGGTTTAGGTCTTTTAATTGAACAATGGATTTGATGCAAGCATATGTCGATTTAACGTTAGCTCAAATTGCACTCTTTTGCAAGCTTTGGTGGTGTGTTGGGCTGTGTGGCTTGCAAATGTGTGCAATTTACCACAAAGCTGTTTTTAAAATTTTTGTGCGCGGGCAAGTCCCGATAGAAAGCACAAAGTTTTCTTGTCATGGTTAAATTGTCAAGGGTGCAGAATTTTTATCAATATACACGTAACTGTCATATTGATAGTGGCTTGCCCATAACTTGTATTTATAGTTATTTTATTTATATATATCGTCTGACTTTTCCAAAATAGTCAATGTAAGCCTGTCCAAATTGTGTCTTGCACCATCTCTCTTCAGAGATTATCAGAAAATGTACTGAAACCTGAAAAATCACTAATACAATAAAAAGCAGCCATGAACCAGTCAGAATACAACAGGCCAGGAAATAAAGGAAGAAACCAACATACATCGGGTTTCGGGATATCCTATAAAGTCCTGATACCCTGAGCCCGGAACTGTCAGGTCTTGCAAACTGGATGATCGAAACAATATAGAAGATTAAAGCTGTTATAAGCAGACAGGTTCCTGAAATGAGCAAAAATCCCCGTGATCTGATCCTTAAGAAGAAGGGAAGAATTAAAAGTGCGAAAGTAGTCAGGATATTAATCAGATAAGCAATTCTTTCAAACCCTTCCGTTGGAGGAAAGAACGCTGCCCGTTTTAGAGCTTCCTTGCCAAGGAACGATGTAAGCAGGAAACGGATTAACAGGATAGGTGAAATCAGGATCAATCCGGTTAAAAGAGTGCTCTCCATTTTTCGTCCGGTTATATTTGTTTGTTATTTTTTTACCTGCTTTGAATGACGGTTTCGGTATGGTTATTTTTAAAAGAGCTCTTTCTGGTCATTTTCATTCCGTTTTTGAAAATAAGCTTCTGGCATTAAAGTTCAGAAATAACAGAATCACTTCAAAATATAATCGGACACCTTAAATAAAGTTTCAGCCCGGATCCGCAAAACCGGCCAGTATGTACAGATCCATGAAGGGCAATGCCGCGGTTTGGGAAGCTTTCCAATATTAGCATTAACAGAAAGACAGAAAAAGAAGAGAACTTTAAAACTTTTTTTAACCGCAAAGCACACAAAGTAAAAGACGCAAAGTCAAATAGCAGATAAATAAAACTTTGCGTTCCTGGCGTAATTCTCTGCGTTCTTTGCGGTTAATGGATTTCTCCGTAGGATAACTCCTGTTAGTCTGTATCCGTTTTGTTACACAGGGCTCCGCAAGGGGTATTTAGCAGGATCTTAAAATGCATAACGTCAATGATTTCAATCCTTAATAAGTCTTATATAATGACAGCTCTTATAATATGAATTTCCTGTAAAAATCCGCTTGTCTTTTTCACTTAATCCAAAAATCTGGCAGAAGAAAGCGTCTGCAAGGATCATTGTTTTTTTGGAAGTCCAGAATTGCACTAATCCGTCATTTTTAAACACGCCATTGTTTACCACGTAGCCCCTGGGACCATACTCTCCTACAATCCGGGATCCGCCAAACAAAGCATCGAAACCACTGCTGCCTCCTTTGACTAAAGCATCAAAAGGATTAGGATTGTATACCCTGTTTATATATTTTATTAATGTGTCAATCTCCATATTTGTCGGCAGATGCCAGCCCGCAGGAGCCATTCTGACAGCAGTTTCCCAATCATATAAGTATCCGAATTGTTTAATATTTGCAGTGTCGTCATTTAATATATGAACAACACCATCAACCGGTCTGAATGCGAGGTTTTCAGCCAACCATGTTTGTCCGCCTATTTTTACTGTTTTATAGATTTTCCCGTCACGTGAATCAAGGAATGTCCCTTTTTCCTGCGGAAAACAGACCATGGTCAGAAACATCAGGTTAAGAGCAATAATTATTTCTCTCATAATGTAAGGTTAATTAAAGCCTACTTAATTACGGCATTGGCTATCCGTTGAACGGTTTCATTATATCGTACTCCATATAGTGAATTACTGACCGAAAGAGAAATATTATCAACCTGCCGTACCCTTCACCCTTAGCCTTATACTGTAAAACCCCTTACTGGCCGTGATATAGAGGATCTTGCGGTTTTTGCCGCCGAAACATACATTGGCGGTCCAGCTCTCCGGAACAGCAATATTCCCAAGCTTTTTACCTGTTTTATCGAAAACGGTCACTCCTTTACCGGTGAGGTAGATGTTGCCTTTCGAATCTATAGTCATACCATCGGAACCCAGCTCGCAGAATAGCTTTTTTCCCGTGAGGGTCCCGTCGGGATTGATCGTATATACCCAGGTCTTGTTAGCTCTGATATCCGCAACATATAACGATTTTCCGTCCGGAGAGCCGACAATTCCGTTAGGCTGCAACAGGTCGTCGGCCGCAACGGTAATTCTTTTATGATCGGCAGAGAGGTGGTAAACCCTCATTTTTTCCTGGGGCATCTGTGTATATGTCCACCAGTTGCGCCTGTAGAACGGATCTGTAAAATAGAGACCCCCGGTAGGGCTTATCCAGAGATCATTGGGCCCGTTGAAGAGCTTCCCGTCAAAGCTTCCTGCGATAATTTCAATTTTCTTTTCAGGAGAAATACGCCATATCTCTGTCTTCTCGTCGGCACATGCCCAGATGTTTCCTTCTTTATCGAGGGCCAGCCCGTTAGCCCGGCCTGCAGGTTCAAGAAAGACAGAAAAGCCTGATCCTTCATTCCACTGGATAATCCGGTTGTTCGGCTGGTCGGTGAACCACACATTTCCCTTTGTGTCGGCTGTGGGCCCCTCGGTGAAAAGAAATCCATCTGCAAGTTTTTCGAGTCCGGCGCCAGGGCTTATGATATTATTCAGGCCCTCATCCTGGGCTATTGCCGCATGTATAGCAAAAAAGATGAATGTAAATATCAGAAGGCTTCTTTTTATCCTTTGCATAAAATTCATTATTTCCTGGTTTTACCTTCGGGAGCCAGGGCGTTCTCTATTCTGAGAACATAATTATCGATCTGTTCCGGTTTTTCAAAACCGATAATGAACATATCAACAGTGCCAAGCCCGAGCACAAACCTCAGCGACTGGTCCACCTTTTCGCTGTCGCCGCTGAAGCTGCCGTTGCCGATAAGCTTCATGCCTATAACGCCCTTGCCGGAATCGTGCAATTTCCTGATTACAGGGACAACGTCGTCGGGATTTTTTGAATCCATTGATGCGCCGAAAGGGTTTATCCTGACATGAATAACATCGACCCAGGGGCTTTCGGCAGCAGCCTGCAGAGCCTGTAATGAATGAACAGAGACGCCATGGGCGCGGATGATCCCCTTCACCTTGAGATTCTCAAGAATGTCCATCTGTTTTTTCTGCTCATCGGTCCATGTGCCGCTGACCATGCAATGTATCTGAACAATATCAAGATAATCTGTACCGAGCTCCCTGCGAAAACGGTCTACAACTACATCTGCATCGGGTCTTTCCGGTTCGGGGATGCCGCCCCTGGTCATCCAGATCTTTGAGCTGAGGGTGAATTTCTCCCTTGGTATATCTTTCAGGGCTTTCATGGTATAGGGATGTGTGCCGTAGGTGTCTGCACAGTCGAAGAAGCGGATCCCCTTGTCGAAAGCATATTTTATTATCGATTCTGCATTGCCGGCCCTGGTGATCGCCGATGTGCGGTTCCCGCCGTTAAAGCCCGTTCCCATCCCCAGCAGGGTAGTTTTTATACCCGTCTTTCCGAGGGTCACCATTCTGAATGGGTCGCCTTTCTTTTTTACATTGAAAGGGGAGGCCAGCAGGGCATCGCCGGCAAGAATAAATCCGGCGCCGGCGCTTACTGTTCCGATAAATTTTCTCCTGGTTATGGTTCTTTGTGCCATATCAGATACATTTGGTTTAATATTTTTTACTCAGGGCTGCCTGTCAGAATCCAAGCTTCGCAAGCAGCTCTTCGCCCGGCGCCACAGGCCGGCCGTTCTTTGTGGCCACACCAGTAACTTTTGCCTTCACAACAGGTTTTTCATCCGGAAGCCTGTATATTTCCTGGTGAAATACCAGCCTTATATGACCCTCCCTGCTTATTTTTGTCCTGACAACAAATTTATCATGACTGCGAAGGGGGTATTTATAATCGATCTCCACTCTTGTTACAATAAGATCGATCCCTTCGGCATGCAGCCCTGAAAAGCTTATTTCTCTGGAGATAAGCAGTTCATGCCTGGCGTGCTCGAGATAATGCTGGTAATTTGCATTGTTGACAACACCCTGTATATCACACTCATAATCACGGACATCAAATTCAAGGCTTCCCTGGCAATCGTTTTCCATCATACGAAAAGGCTTCTTTATTTGGGCCAGCGGCCAAAAAGTTTAACCAGTGTTCCATGGAACTTATGGATGCTGTTTGGCTTATAGAACATCATGATACATTTGCCATGAATATAATTGATGTCGGTCCCTTCAAGCTCCCTGAGCGCCTCTTCCGATTCCGACATCTGCTGTATCCATATATTCTTTATGCCTTTTTCCTTTGCTGCCTTGACTATTCCTGCAGTTTCTCCTTTGCGGGTCATGATGAGCAGCGATTTCACCTCCCCGGGCAGCGATTTTACATCCGGAAAAGCCTTAACACCGTGTATCAAATCGGCATGCGGGTTTACAGGGATGATATTCATTCCTTTTTCTTTCAGTTCCCGGAATGCCGTAAAACCAAATTTTTTAGGATTGCGGGAAACCCCGGCCATTGCGATTGGTTCAGCGCCGAGGAAAGTTTCGATCTGTTTTAATGTTGCCATAATGAATGCAATTTTTTGGTTGGTTAAAGTATATCTGTTTTTAGTTCAGCCACTAAGTATAAAGACTTAAAATTACAACAAAAATAATCACCGGCCTGAATTTTTAGTTACTTGGTCATAGGGTAAATAATAAAAATGGGAATGAAAAGCCAGGAAAACCGTCAGGGGTATCTCTATTCGAAACGTTATACAAGTTATGTTTTTATTTTGCTGTTCCTGCTGTATGTATTCGATTATGCCGACAGGATGGTGGTTAATAACATGTTCTCCTACATACAGAGCGAGTGGGGGATAAACAACACCCAGAGCGGATGGCTTGTTTCGGTGATCTACCTGTCGATAGGCATCCTGACTTTTCCCATTTCGTTCGTTATTGACAGGTGGAGCAGGACAAAGACAATTGGTATCATGGCGATTGTCTGGAGCATTGCCACAGCCGTGTGTGCCTTTACCGGCAACTATGTACAATTGTTTATGGCAAGGATACTTATCGGGTTCGGTGAGGCAGGATATGCTCCCGGAGGCACGGCCCTGATCTCGGGGATGTATCCCCTGGAGAAGAGGTCCAAAATGATGGGTTTATGGAATGCGTCAATACCTCTCGGGTCAGCCATCGGCGTAACTATGGGAGGTATCATTGCCGCATCCATAGGCTGGAAGCATGCATTCGGGATCGTAGCCATACCGGGACTGATCATCGCAATACTGTTCCTGTTTGTAAAGGATTATAAAACCGTTGACCTTTCTTTTGTCGACAAGAGCAACAATAAGGTTAAAATGGAACGCAGGGATATGTTCAGGGAATTCATTTTCAAGCCCTCTGTTCTCTTTACATATTTTGGCATGGCAGCAATAGTATTTGTTACAACGGCACTCATTGTCTGGCTGCCTACATACCTGGCCTCAGAGCTTAAGATTGAATCAAAGCTGGCAGGGACACTGGCGGGGGCGGTAATGCTTCTGGCGCTTATCGGGGCTCCCCTTGGCGGTATAATAACTGACAAATGGAGAGAAAAACAGAAAAAGGCAAGGCTTCTCTTTCCCGCTATATCGACAGTAATTTCTGCTGTTCTTCTTTTCCTGTCGCTATATGTTTTTAAAGGGACCTTTCAGATAGTGGTTCTCTTCATTTTTGGAGCCTGGGTCATGACGTTCCTGGCAGGAGCAGCAGCCGTGACACAGGATGTCATACATCCCGGGTTACGTGCAACATCGTATGCCATTGCCGTGGCTGTTCAGAACCTCCTTGGATCATTTACGGCACCGATAGTCCTGGGAAAAATCTCTGATTTGTCGAACATCAAGACCGCAATGAGCATTCTTCCTTTTGTACTCATTATAGGAACACTGCTTTTCTACCTGGGATCCAGGTACTATCTGTCAGATATGGAGAAGGTGCCCAGGATAAAACTTGAGACAGCCGAATAAGGGGTGTCAGGTACTTCTTGATGTTGTAAAATATACAAACTTCTTAAGGGAAGTCTTATACCCGGAATCAGGGTAAGAATCTAATATTGCAAGCGCTTTGTCGCGGAATCCGTTCATGCGGATTTCGGCATAATCGAGTCCCCCGGATCCGATTACAAAGCCGATAACCTCGTCAATTTCAGCCTTGGTTTTCTTCTTTTTCCTTACTATCGACATTATTTCCCTCCTGCGCGATGCTGTGGCCAGCTCAAGGGAATGTATGAGGGGAAGTGTTATTTTATGTTCTTTAATATCGTTGCCTACTATCTTGCCTGTCAGTCCGTTAGCTTCATAATCGAGTATGTCGTCGCGGATCTGGAAGGCGATACCGATATTTTCACCGAAATCCTTCATCAGCTGTATTGTATCAAGGTCTTCTGTTACCGACCTGGCTCCTGTAGCCGTGCATGCTGAGATAAGGGCCGCCGTTTTGCTGTTTATGATCTTATAATAATCTTCTTCCCTGATATTAAGCTTCCGGGCTTTCTGAAGCTGAAGAAGCTCTCCTTCAGCCATCGACCTTACAGCCTCCGAAACAATTTCAAGCATGTCGTATCTGCCTTTTTCAACACTGATGAGTAATCCCTTGGAGAGCATGTAATCGCCCACCAGAACGGCAATCTTTGAATTCCACAACGCTTTAATGGAAAGCGCCCCGCGACGCTCGTCAGCCTCATCGACGACATCGTCATGAACAAGTGAGGCAGTGTGCAGAAGTTCAATTAGCGTTGCTGCAACATATGCCGATTCAGAGATTTTACCGTTGAGGCCTGCAGTAAGAAGAACCAGCAATGGTCTCATCTGCTTTCCCTTCCGCCGCAGAATATAATTAAGAATGATCTTTAACAGGGGAATATTGCTCTTCATGTTCCTGTTGAAGTAGGCTTCAAATTCACCCATCTCTTTTTCAACAGGCTTCTTTATTTCGGCAAGGATTGACATTATGAATAAGATTACCCAAAGATAATAATATTATTGCCGGGGATGCCTGAAAGGTCAAAGATGTGTGCGGGAAAAGAGCCGGTCGTCCTTCAGGAAGACCTGATGCCGGGCTGAAGAAGAGCAGGTAATAAGCTCTATGATAAGTCTTTAAACATCTTCTTCTGCCAGATGAGGATTGAGAGAACTCCGCAGGTGATGGCAGTGTCGGATACATTGAAAACCGGGCGGAAAAAGATAAATGATTCTCCCGGGCGGAAGGGCGACCATTCGGGCCAGTGTGTCTGTATAACAGGGAAATAGAACATATCGACAACCCTTCCCTGTAGAAACCCTGAATAACCGCCGCCGGGAGGGAACATTATTGCCGGGGCCATATAGCTTTCACTGAAGATCATCCCGTAAAAGGCGCTGTCGATAAGATTGCCGATGGCTCCAGCCAGTATAGCGCTGACAGCAATTATGAGCCCTGTATTTACCTTTTTTTTAATAATTGAGGCCAGGAACCAGGTTATACCTGTGATGGCTATTATCCTGAAAATGCTCAGCACGTACTTGCCGGTCTTGCCTCCCATTTCCATTCCGAAGGCCATACCGTTGTTCTCAATGAAATGAAGCATGCCGCGCTTGCCGAACAGGTAGATCTCATCGCCGATCTGCATGTGTGTTTTGATCCAGATCTTCAGGACCTGGTCAATGACGAGGATGAGTAAAATAAACAGGACAGATTTTTTTGCGGCCGTCATTTTGTAAGCTTTATTTGACGGCCGCAAAGTAACAAAAAATCTTTATTAATCAGCTCTCCTGCCTGCGGAACAGCTTAAGCCTGACAGAAAAGGCCATTGTCAGGGCAAGTAATATGAAGAGGCCTATATTTCCCGCAAGGAACGCATAGTCATTCAGCGTAAGGAGGATGAAGATAAACGAGTATAAAAAGAGCAGGAGCAGACCGGTAAGCACCACGGGTTTATGATTTTTTATAAGCCGCCACAGGAAGAGCACAACCATGACTATGGTTGATAATGAGGCAATTAAGTATGCCGGATTAAAGCCGATATGTTCGCTTAGGGCGGTGAGCATTGAAAAGAATAGCACCAGGGCGAGAGATACGAGGAGGTAGCTCATTATATGTATATTCTCTCCGGTTGTCACTTCTGCAAAAACCAATGCTAAAAATGTAAGCGCAATGAAAAGAATGCCATATTTTGCACTGCGTTGCGATTTCTGGTAATGATCGGCCTGCAGTACAAACTCCACCCCGAAGGAATCTCCGGCTGGTTTAAACTCACTGCCGCTCCAGCTCTGCGGAAAATTGCGGTTAAGATTGGTGATCAGCCACGAAGCGCTGAAACCTGAATCGTCAATCGATCTCTGTTCGGGCAGAAAATTTCCGTTGAATCCCGGGGCTGTCCATGGCGAGGTGAGTGTGACCCTGGTCGTTTTTCCCACAGGAGCAAAGCTGAGATCTTCAGAGCCTGAAAGGTTCAGGGCAAGGTCAAAATTTAAATGTCCCGGATTTTCGTTCACTGCCAGGGGAAAAGAGATGCCTGTTCCGAAAACCTCGGTGTCTTTAAGGCCGGGTACTGCATCAGCCACCCAGTCGCCGGAATTAAGGACAACATTCCCTTTTATGCCGCGGTTATCGCTTATCCCCAGTGTAAGGTATGATTCCTTCCAGAGTATTTCACTTTTCTCTTCGGTGGATATTTCAGGGATCTGAAATTCTCCGGATAGCTTCATGACAGAGTTGTAGACGACAGCCTCATAAATGCTGCGATGACGTTTTTCTGTTGTTACGTTGCCTGATATATTGAGATCTTCAGGCATAATGTGGTAAATGACTTTGTAGGGCTGGTCTTTGTCATCTTTTGGGATGATTCTTACCGGCACATTTAATACCGGCCCGGCGACATTTTGTTTGCCGGCCCATTGCATTGCTATTTCCTGTCTGACCTTTTCGGAATTAAGCTGTCTCTCCCTTATGACAGACTTTATCATTTCGAGCGGGATAAGGAGCAAAAGCCCCATTACTGCCAGGAGGATGATTTTCAGCGTCAGTGAAAACTGCCACTTCTTTGTTTCATTGATTTCGATTTTCATGGTTTTCTGTATTAAAAGTACTTTGAATTTCAAAGTGTGTGAATAAAAAAAATTATTTATTTCTGATAATGGTTTCAAGTGCCTTCAGGTGAGTACGGAAGATCTTTTCTCCCTTTTCTGTTGCCGAATAGCTGGTGTTTGGCTTTCTGGCAATGAATTTTTTCTCGGATCTTACGAGTCCGTTCTCCTCGAGCGCCTTAAGGTGGCTTGCAAGATTCCCGTCGGTTACGCCAAGTGCTGCCTTGAGGCTGTTGAAATCATAAGAGTCGTTGACCAGGAGAATTGACATTATCCCCAGCCTGATCCTGTTCTCAAAGAGCCTGCTTAGTCCGGAAATATCAATTTTCATCTTTCGTATTTTCTGTACATGATAAGCCCGTAGAGAATATGGAGGAGTCCGAATCCGGCGCACCAGAGAATAATTCCATAAGCCGGGATCAGGGCAGCAATCATCCCGGT
>JAKLFN010000072.1 GCA_022711195.1 Bacteroidota bacterium | reverse complement strand
AGCATGGTATCCGGATTAGTGGTCTTATCGGAAACAGTTACCTTGATCGATTTTGGAACGATAATACTTTCAAGGCTGTGAGAGATAAGTTCATTGAGGTTTATAATCTGATGGTTCACCTGGTTCTTCCTGGCAAAATTCAGCAGTCCGGCAACAATTTTTTTACAACGGCCGGCCTGTTCTACAACGAGTTTTAAATCTTCTCGTACCGGATCGTCGGGTTTGCATTCGTCAAGCAGGATATTGCTGTACATTATCACCACGCCCAGCGGGTTGTTCAGTTCATGTGCTATTCCTGCCGACAGTTGACCCATGTGTGCAAGCTTCTCGGATTGTTTCAATGCCTGCTTCATGGAGCTGAGTTTTTCATTAGAAAGAGCCAGGTCGGTAACCGATTTATGAAGCTTCTCAATAGTATAGGGCAGGCACATTTCTACTTCAGCAAGTCCTCTTTTTATGGCAATGGCATGTTCAATACATGTCTCGTAACCGCAGGCGCCGCAGTCGAGCTGATCTTTCTTGGTTTTCTTACCCATTGAGATCAGGACATCTGACACATCAATATCGTCGGCTATCAGCAGCCTGTGATCTTCAGACCTGTGCTTCACTGAAAGATCGATTGTTGAGAACTCCTCAAAAGCCTCCTTCCAGTCGCTGTTGCCGATATTGTTCATTTTCTGGTTTGCGTAGCTGCTTACCAGCGCCCTGCGGTTGTACTGTTTACCGTTTTTTGAGAGTCCCGGTCCCATAATACATCCTTCGCAGCATAACAATTCTACATGCTGTGTTTTAATGAGGCCCGCTTCAAACTCCTTCAATGCTTCCTGGAAGCCTATCCTTCCCTCGGCAGCAATGATGTTTCCGGTAATTGCGTCATCGTTTATATTTGCTGTCTGCAATAATCCCCTGGTAACAGGGAAGATGGCTCCTCTTCCACCTTCCGGGGGGTCAAACCCGGTTGGAGTAACGGTAGCCGCGGTTATGCCGAGCTGTATGAACATATCCCTCAGCTCGGTGAATGTTATAGCTTCGTCGATCTCGCTGCTTTCGGCTTTCTTGGCAACACAGGGACCGATAAAAACGACTTTAACATCATCGCCGTATTTCTTTCGAACCACCCTGCTCATTGCCACCATCGGTGACACTATCGGGGCAAGGCTGTCGGTGAGTGCAGGATGATAGTATTTTATATAATTGACTATAGACGGGCAATCAGATGTTATATAATATTCCTTGCTTTCATTGACGAGCGATTTGTACCTGTCGGCAACTAAGTCGGCGCCAAATGATACCTCGGTAACATATTTAAATCCTATTGCCCTTATCATACCGATCAGGATATTATGGTCGGGGATGTCGGAAAATTCTGCAGGGAAGCTTGGAGCGACAATGGCTGCTACCTTCTGGTTTTCCCCGAGCAGCTTCATAACCCTGTCGGTGGTGTTAAGAAATACTTTTGCACCCTGGCTGCACACCTTCGTACAGTTACCGCATGCAATACACCTTTCAACAATTACCTCTGCCTGTCCGCCGACAATACGGATAGCCTTTGCAGGGCATTCCCTTACACAAGTGTAGCAGGTACGGCAAAGTTCTTTTATGGTGTATACAAGCATGGTCTGAAAGTCTTCTGTTTCCCCCTTAAAGAGCTTGTCCCGCTTCGGCGGGAGGGCCAGGAGGATGTATGAATAACACACCCCGGGTCCCTCTCGGGAGGGATTTAATTATAGTAATACATTTCTCTTTTCAAAATGTGTAAAGAATATTTTCTTATCGGCAATTTCCTTATTTTCTTTAATGAGCCTGTCATACAGGTTTATGAGGACAGGTGATTTGCACGGGAGATTAAGTGCATCAGTGTCGTCGGCAGAATAGATCAGCCTGGTTCTGCTTTTCTTCTCTTCCTTCACAGAGCTGTAGGGCAGGCCTGCTCCATTAATACACCCTCCCTGGCAGGCCATAACTTCAATAAGGTCATACTGTTTTCCTGCAGCTTGTGCTATTTTGAGCTTTTCGAGTCCTTTCAGCCCGTCAACAATAGCGATATTAATTTCCGTTTCTTCAGTTTTAACGGAGAGTTCCCTGAACTGGTTTCCGGTGCGAAGTTTCTTAAATATCTGCCTGTCGGCCTCCCTGCCGTTCTTATCGAACAACAAGAGCCTGATGACAGCCTCGGCAATTCCTCCTGACACTTCTGCCAGCAATGCAGAGGATGTCAGTCCGGAAATCGGTTCATCGACAGGTTCGGGTTCGATATTTGTGACATCGATCCCGTAAAGCCTGATCAGCCGCACCAGTTCCCTGACAGTCATTACGGAGTCAACATCGCTTATCCCCTTACGCATCATCCCATCCCTGCGGGCCTCGAATTTCATTGCCATACAGGGTGTTGCAGAAACTGAAAATATCTTTTCAGGTTTTACACCCGATTCTTCAGCAACGAGCGTCTTTATGAGAATGCCTGTAATTTGTTGCGGTGATTTTACGGTTGACAGCTGGGGAATAATTTCGGGCATAAATTGTTCGGCATATTTGATCCATGCCGGACATGCAGAAATGTAGAGAGGCTGACCAGATTTCGTTTCGATATTATTCCTGAGCTGGTTCATTACCTCAGTAATACATATATCAGTGCCCGTACCGGTGGTGAAGACTTTCTCAAAGCCTATCTTACGGAGTATAGAGTTAAGTATCCTGTCAAAATCCCTGGTGTACTTTATTCCCAGCTCTCCGGCGATTCCTGAAGCTACAAGAGGAGAATACTGTATAACTTTCAGTATATCGGGATTATTAAGATACTCCTGCACCTCCGAAATATTGTGTTTTTCATGCAGGGCCCCTGTAGGGCAAACAAGGACGCACTGGCCGCAATGGATACAGCTTGAGAAGTTAAAGTCCTTGTCCATTGCAGGGCCTACATGTGTAAGAGATCCCCTGTTAATAAAATCGAGTGATGTAGCAGTTATTACCTCTTCGCAGACTCGCACACACCTTCCGCAGAGGATGCATTTTGACAGTTCCCTGACGATTGCCGGGCTCGACTGGTCGAGGCGAGGACGTATTTTCTTTGCACGGATACGTCTTTCCCTGATGTTAAGCTCTTCGGAAAGGCTCTGAAGTTCACAATTCAGGTTTTTGTCACAATAGAGACAATCGTCGGGGTGATTGGAAAGAAGGAGTTCCACAATTGTTTTCCGCGCTGTGATCACTCTCGGTGAGTGTGTTTTTATCTTCATCCATTCCTCAACAGGCTGTGAGCAGGCAGTTACTAACCTGTCGCGTCCTTCAACTTCAACAACACACATCCTGCATGCCCCTGTGGGAGAGAACTCCTTCATACGGCACAATGTGGGAATAATTATGCCATTGCGGTTCAGGGCCGAAAGGATCGTTTCTCCTTTTTCAGCTTTAATCTTCTTGTTATTTACCTGTATCGTAAAAAGCATAAGCTTATTTTACTTTTATTGCACTGAATTTGCAGATATCATAGCAAATACCACATCCGGTACATTTCTCTTCAACTATAAAGAAGGGCTGGAGTCTTGTTCCGTAAATTGCGTTTACCGGACATTTTGATTCGCAGGCAGTACAACCGGTACATTTCTCGACATCGATTGAGAAAGTCCGGAGGCCCCTGCAGATATTTGCCTTGCATTTCCGGTCGAAGATATGTTCCTCGAACTCTTCCCTGAAATTTTCCAGGGCGCTGAGAAAAGGATTAGGAGCTGTCTGGCCGAGGCCGCAGAGAGAGGTATCTTTCATCACCGAGGCTATTGTCTCGAGCTGCATCACACCCTTGAATCTCTCGAGTGTAGTACCTGAATCTTCGGTTGCCGGTTTGCGGATCACACTGTCGAGTATTTCCAGCATTCGTCCTGTGCCTTCGCGGCATGGGATACATTTACCGCAGCTTTCGCCCCTGATAAACTCCATATAATAGCGCACCAGGTCGACGATGCATGTTGATTCGTCGATGATCACGAAACCTCCTGATCCCATTGCAATACCCTTCTCCTTTAATATATCATAGTCTATTGCCAGGTCGAGGTTTGAAGAGGTGATGAATGTACCGGAAGCTCCTCCCATCTGGACAGCTTTCAGTTCTTTACCATCCTTGATCCCGTCGGCAATATCGTCGATGACAGATCTGATGGAAGTTCCCATTTCCACCTCCACGACTCCCGACATCCTGCCTTTTCCGGCAACTGCGAAGACCTTGGTTCCAGGGCTTGTCTCTGTTCCCATTGAGCGGAACCATTCCGGGCCGTTTTGCATGATAAGGGGAACATTCATCAGTGTCTCGACATTATTAATGACTGTCGGTTTTCCGAATAATCCTGATGCAGTCGGATATGGGGGTTTAAGCTGAGGCATTCCGCGTTTGCCTTCGAGGGTGCTTATTAGGGCTGTCTCCTCGCCGCATACAAAAGCACCGGGTTCCTGCCTGATAATAATATCGAGGTTATATCCGCTGGAAAAGATATTATGGCCGAGCAGTGAATACTCCCTTGCCTGGTCGATAGCTTTCTGCAAACGGTTTAGTGCGTGTAATGATCCTTTCCTGAAGAAGATAATAGCTGATGTAGCTCCGATGGCATAAGAAGCGATGGCAATACCTTCCACCAGGCGGTGTGGATCGCTTTCGAGGATTGTGCGGTCGGTGAAACCTCCGGGGTCGCTTTCCCGGGCATTGCAGATCAGGTATCGTGATGCAGAGGTTGTGTTCAGCGCCTGCTTCCATTTTAAGCCAGTGGGATATCCCCCGCCGCTTCTGCCCCTTAATCCACTGGTTTCGATTATGTTGCAGACTTCTTCATAAGTATAGTGCAGAATAGCTTTTACAAATGCTCGATAACCGCCGCGCGCGATATATTCGGAAATACTCTCCGGATCGTAGCAGCCGCAGTTATTCAGGACAGCCCTTTTCTGCCTTCTGAAGAAGGGTATCTCATCAAGAAAAGGGATCCCGGGCCATAATTCGAATCCTTTTGTTCCCTGCTGGCCGGCAAGGTCGTCTTTATTAATATCGTTATGCAATAACCCGTTGATGAGAGGCTCGACCTTCTCCTCTGTAATATTACGGAAGAATAGTTTGTTCTTGCCGGGAAGCTGTATGCAGATGAATGGTTCAAAATTAAAAGGGCTCGTACAGCCGACTTTTACCAGTTCAACCGGTTGTCCTATGTCGTCTGTAAACGATTTTATTGAAGAGAAGGTTTTTTCCGCACCCGCAATTATTGCCGAAGTTCCTGAGGAGACATAAATAACAGGCTTGTCAGCCTTCTCTCTCCGTATCCTGCTGAGAACTTTTTCAGTTTCAGGAGGCAGAGTATCAGACTCAAACAGAAGTACCCTGTCGGTCAGGAATTTCTTCAGATCTTCCATTTAATCATTTTCAATAATAAACCTGAGCTTTTTAATAAGGTCAGGTATTTGTTCGGGTTTTACATGTGTTGAATACTCCCCTTCAATACGTATCAGCGGGCCATTGTTGCATCCTCCCATGCATGTAACGATTTCATAGCTGAAATTGCCGTCCCTGCCAGTCTGACCGGCGCTCAGGCCTGTTTCTTCCCTGATTTTATTTATTACAGACCGCGAGCCATTCAGGAAGCAGGTTGTTCCGTTGCAGATTTTTATACAGACTTTGCCTGAGGGTATAAACCTGAACTGATCATAAAATGTAGCAAGGCCGTAGATCTTTGTGGTGCTCAGACCTACGAATTTTCCAACCTTCACGATAGCTTCCTCTGACAGATGTCCGTTTTTGTCCTGTATCTCCTGCAGGAGAGGTATGAGCTCCTCCCTTTTACCGGGCTTATACTGTTTGATTATGGACTCTATATCTTTACTCATCAGAGGATTGAATCAATACACAAATATAATAAATTTATTGTTAATTAAATAACAATGTTTATTTAATAACAATAATAAAAGACAGAGCAATATACTATATCCCAAAATATATCATATTGAATATTAAGCTATTATGGTAATCCATCTGATATTTATAGAGTAACAGATTTTTTTGATATTTTGAGTAGAAAGGAATATTCCACAGGTTATCGGCATGGTTTTTAAGTTAATACCCTTACCTTACTGCACATAAATAATTTGTAATTTTGTGTTGTTGTTTTTTGAAAAACAATAAAATAGATGGCACAAGCGACGGAAATGCAGATTTGTCTTGGAAGTTCTTGTTTTTCAAGAGGCAACAAGGATGTAGTAATGTATATACGGGATTACCTTAAAAGGAATCACCTCGAAGATAAGGTTGTCTTTAAGGGAGCACGTTGTATGGGACATTGTAGCAACGGGCCCAATCTTACTATCAACGGGACATTATATGAATGTGTTACTGTTTCAGGGATTGAATCTCTTCTCGAGAAGGAACTGGGGAGGTTAAAATAAGACAGGAGGTAAGAAATGACAATGAAGAGTTTAAAGCCTGTTCTGCGGATCGATGATGATAAATGCCGGAACTCATACTCCTGTGTAAGGGTTTGTCCTGTAAACGCCATTGAAGTCCGGCCTCAGAAGGATCATCCCACAATACTCAGCAACCGCTGCATAGGATGCGGATTATGCTATATCTCCTGTTCACCGAAAGCGATAGAGTTCCGCGACTCAAAGGAAGAAGTAAAGGATCTGCTCCGGTCAGGGAAGAAGGTAGTCGCGCTGATTGAACCTTCAATAGCATCGGAATTTGACGACATAACTGACTTCAGGAAGTTCGTGGCAATGATCAGGAAACTGGGATTTAACTATGTACATGAGGTATCTTTCGGTGTCGATCTTATTGCAGCTAATTATGCCGACCTCTTCAGCAAGGCAGAAGGAAAATATTATATTACTGCCAATTGCCCGTCGGTAGTCAAAATGGTTGAGAAGTTCCATCCTGAAATGACTACCAACCTTGCCCCTCTTGTATCGCCGATGATTGCAACGGCGATGGTGGTAAAGAAACTTTATGGTGACGATGTTGCGGCAGTACAGATAGGCCCTTGTATTGACGCAAAAGATGAAGCTCTGCTGTATGATTCCGGTAAACTGATAAGTGGTGTACTCACCTTCATTGAGCTTCGCCAGCTTTTCGAGGAATTCAATATACAGGAGAGAACAGTAAAAATGTCTGACTTTGACCCTCCTTATGGTTACTGGGGAGCTCTTTATCCTGTCCCGGCAGGAATAATCCAGGCTGCCGGTATTAAACGCGATATGCTCTCAGGAAGGGTCATCACTGCCTCTGGGAGGGAAGATGTTCTCGAGGCGATCCACGACTTCGACAAATCGATTGATACTATTAACCATCATTTCAACCTCTTCTTCTGTCATGGGTGCCTCCTGGGCCCGGGTATGGAGAATCATAACGAAAAGTTCCGCAGGAGGGCGCTGGTAAGCCGCTATACCGAAAAAAGAATTTCAACTCTCGACAGGGATCAGTGGCAGAAAAACATG
Organism: Bacteroidota bacterium; assembly: GCA_022711195.1. The sequence continues at coordinate 2,415 of JAKLFN010000072.1, read as the reverse complement.
GATAAATTCCTGAAACTCGATTTCTCGAGGAGTTTTGTGCCCGACGACCAGCGTATTCCGGAGCCGCCAGAGGAAGCAATCATCGAAGTGCTTAAGATCGTTGGGAAGAATGATCCCGAGGAGGAGCTTAATTGCGGTGCGTGTGGTTACATGTCGTGCCGCGATTTTGCATCGACGGTAGCCAAAGGACTGGCTGTCCCGGAGATGTGTCATACCTTCAATCTGCGCAACAAGCAGGAGTATATAGAGACACTCAGGCAGACTAACAGGAAGCTTGCAGAGACAAAAAAGGCGCTGAAGGAGTCGGAAGAGCTGGCCCTCAGGGAGAAGGAGATGGCACAGAGCGCTTCCGACATGCTCAACAACATGCTCGATAAGCTCCCGAACGGTGTTGTGATCGCCGATAATAACCTCAAGATTCTTCACTCAAACAGGGGCTTCATCAATATAATAGGAGAAGATGCACGTGCAATATCTGAAGTCATTCCGGGCCTTGCCGGGGCCGACCTGAAGACTCTCATTCCTTTTAATGTTTACAATATGTTCACCTTCGTTCTTAAAGAAGATGAACCTGTGGTAAGCAAGGATATCCACTTTGAGGATAAGATGCTCAATATCTCAATCTTCCCTATTAAGAAAAACAAAATGTGCGGGGCTGTGATACGCGATCTTTATTCACCCGAGGTACAGGGTGAAGAGGTCACTAACAGGGTCAGTGAGGTGATCGAGAAGAATCTCGAGATGGTACAGAAAATAGGGTTTCTCCTGGGTGAAGGGGCATCAGAGACAGAACAGATGCTTAACTCAATCATAGAATCATACAAGAAAAGAAGCAGCCAGAATAAAAAAATCTGATCCGTTGTGAAGAAGGATTTTTACATAGAGGTCAACAGCCAGCAGCGCAACCACGACGGAGAGAGGATTTGCGGCGATGTCTTTCTTAATAAATATATTAAGGAGGAAGACCGCGTAGTTGCTGTACTTTCGGATGGCATGGGTCATGGCGTTAAAGCCAACATCCTGGCTACCCTTACAGCCACAATGGCTCTCAACTTCACCAGGGAACACAAGGATATTGACCTTATTGCAGAAATCATTATGAACACACTGCCAGTGTGCAGCGAAAGGAAGATAGCCTATTCGACCTTTACGATCGTCGACATCGAGAGCAGCGGTAAAGCCAACATACTCGAATACGATAATCCCCATGCTATCATACTCAGGGGGAACCAGGAGTTTGATCCCGGGTGGAAGAGAGTCACGCTCGAAAAGGGAAAACATGCCGGGAAGGTGTTGAAAACATGTACGTTCATGCCCGAAAAAGAAGACAGGATAATCTTCTGCTCCGACGGCGTGGCACAGAGCGGTATGGGAAGTGAGGTGTTTCCCTTCGGCTGGGAAAGAGAAAGTATTTCGAAGTATGCCTCTGCACTTGTTTCTGGCGAATCATCAATATCGGCGTCGGTGCTGGCAGGAAAAATTGTGACCATGGCGCACAAGAACGACGGCTACAAAGCCAAGGACGATATCAGCTGTGCCATCATTTATTTCCGCGAGCCGCGCAAGCTTCTGATATGCACAGGCCCGCCCTATGAAAAGGAAAAGGACACTCTGCTGGCTACCAAGGTAAAAGAGTATGAAGGGGGCGTAATCCTGTGCGGCGGCACAACCGCCGACATTATTGCGCGAGAACTCAACCGTACAATTGTAGATGAGCTGATCTTTGAAGACCCGGAGCTTCCCCCGGAGAGCTTCCTTGAAGGCATCGACCTTGTTACTGAGGGCATACTCACTCTCCAGAAAGTAAATGAGATTCTGAAGAGATATAATAACAGTACACGTCTGCAGAAAGGACCTGCCGACAAGATCGTAAAAATGCTGATGGACAGCGATGAGATACACTTTATCATCGGTACAAGGATCAACATCGCACACCAGGATCCCAACCTTCCTGTTGAACTGGAAATACGGAGGACAGTGGTGAAGCGAATCGCCAGGCTGCTGGAGGAGAAGTGGCTGAAGAATGTGACGTTTGAATATATTTAATGGCACAATTCCGCCTTCGCTTAGGCTTCGGCGGACGAAGGGTGCACTGGGACGAGGGTGCAGGGGTGAGTTAGTCCTTTTTCTTTAAAAATTCCAGGACCTTGCGGAAGAGGCCGGGCTGGATGTCGGTGTAAGTGAGGTTCTCCGGCAGATGATCTGAAAGTGTCACCTCAGCTATTTCAGAAAGATCCGGAATCTTTCCCAGTGAGTGCTCTTCTGCAAAGAAGATGCGTCCGAATCCAAAGCTTCCCTCCTTCTCTACCGAGTAGGTTGCAACACATTCAAGATCAAACTTCTTTGCACCAGTCTCTTCTTCAAGTTCTCTGGCTGCTGCTTCAGAGGGTGATTCTCCATCTTCTATATGTCCGC